>JBAUGL010000097.1:0-8297 GCA_049679665.1 Pyrinomonadaceae bacterium
GTATATCGCTCATTTTCACTAGTATTTTCTGCTAACTCTTGTCACTATCTACTACCCATGTACTGGATTACAGGATAGGTTCCGCCGACGTCAACCGATTTGACGATCGCGCCTTTGCCTGCGACGGCCTCAAGTGCAGTTTTAAGGCTCTTTCCGATCTCGTCCTTGGACAGCGAAACCGCGATGGGGGTTCCGGAATCTTCAATCACTACGCGCGGGTCACGAAGGTTTGCCAAATCGACCTCCTTGACTCTCTTCGCCAATTCGAATTGCCGCCACTCGGCCAACATTTTTTGGTACAGCGCTACTCGCTGGATATTTTCCGTTTCAGCCCGCGGTGACCGTTCGCTATCCCATCCCTTCATCACGATCGGCATCGAAGGTTCCGGCTTATCGGCAGGCCCGAGAATCACACCCTCGCCATCGACAAGGAAATTATTTTCGCCGATCTTTGCTATCGCCAACGGTTCACGTTCGGAAACTTGAACCGTAAAGCCGTTTGGGAGCACTCGCGTAATACTAGCGGCCCGAACGAACGAAAGTTTTTCGATCTTTTGTCGAATCTCTGCCAGATCAGCGTTCCAAACGCCGGATCGCTCGGTTTGATTTTTCACAAGCCGACGGATCTCGTCCCCTGAGGTTCGTTTCGTATCACTTACTTCAACGACTTGCACGTTAAAGAATTCCGATGCGGTTACGGTTTGATAGCCCCGAAACCCAAGAAAGCCGATCGCACCTAAAATGATCGCGCAAAGTACGGCTGGCAGAAAGAACGCCGCAAACTTTGACTGACCTTTATGTCTTCGGGGCGTCGCAGCGGGCCGCTTCGTTCGATTACTTTTTGCAGGTTTGGATTTGAATTTTACGGTTTTCTTCTGAGCGTTTTGTGCCATGACTTAACTAACCTCTTTTAGTAGTTGAAATTGCATCAAGAAGTTCATCTGAAAGCTTTGTGATACTGCCCGCACCGAGCGTGATCACAAGGTCGCCTGGTTGAAGCTCGGCCGCGACAGAACCAGCTGCGGTCTCGATGCCACCTAAATAATTCGCGTTCTTGTGGCCATATTTTCGAATGTTATCAGTAAGTATTTCGGCCGATATCCCTTCAATGGGTGATTCACTGGCTGCATAAATGTCGAGGACATAAAGGACATCGGCATTATTAAACGCTAGTGCGAACTCATCCATGAGTTCCTGCGTTCGCGAATAGCGGTGCGGCTGAAAAACGACTACCGTTCGCCTGCCGCCAGAGCTGTTCTTCGCTGCAGAGAGCGTCGCCAAAATTTCAGTCGGATGGTGGCCGTAATCATCCACGACGGTTATACCATTCACCTCTCCCTTGAACTGGAACCGACGGTCCGCATTCTTGAATCCTGCGAAGGCTTCGACGATACTGCTGAACTCGACGTCGAGTTCCAACGACACGGCTGTTGCCGCGAGCGCATTATAGACGTTGTGTTTTCCGGGTACCGGTAGACTGATCTCGCCAAGTACCTCGGCTCCTTTCCACACTTCGAATGTCGTTCCGAATGAATCGTTATACCGAATATTGTGTCCCGAAACATCGGCTTGAGCGGTTAGTCCGTAAGTCACACGCCGGCGTTTCAATTGCGGGATTATCAGCTGAACGTTAGGGTCGTCCAGACAGATTATCGCGGCTCCATAAAACGGAACCTTGTTAACAAAATCCGTAAAGCATTGAACGACATCGTCCATTCCCTTGTAGGATTCCATGTGCTCTTTATCAATGTTTGTAACAACCGCAATCGTCGGATACAGCATTAAGAACGATCTGTCACTCTCATCGGCTTCGGTAACGAACCATTCGGAACTGCCTAGCTTTGCATTTGACCCCAGCGTATCGACTACACCGCCGACAACGGTAGTCGGGTCGATCCCGGCGTGACCCAGGATCGTCGCAACCATTGATGTTGTCGACGTCTTTCCGTGTGTTCCGGCGACCGCGACCCCGTACGGCTTCAGCGTCATCAATTCGGCCAGCATCTCGGCACGCGGAATTACTGGAATACCGCTCGATTTCGCGATCGTCACTTCAGGGTTATCTTCTTTTACAGCAGAGGAGTAGACAACAACTTGGGCTTCCCCGATATTTTCGGCACTGTGACCTTCGAAAATTCGGATGCCAAGACCTTCAAGTCGGTCCGTGTTCTTCGATTTCTTCAAATCAGATCCGGAAACGGCGAACCCGAGATTACGCAAAACTTCCGCGATCCCGCTCATTCCGATACCGCCAATCCCGATGAAGTGAATGTTCTTTACGTGACGAAACATAAATTTATCTTAAAGCCAGTTCTTCGATGATATCGACAGTCGCTTCAGCGGCATCCTCCCTCGCTAACTTCCGGGCATTAATTTCCATTTCTGTGATCCTTTGCGGTGATCTCAGAAAACCTTCGATCTCGGTCGCTAGCCGCTTCCCATTCAAAGCGCCTTGCAGAATCATCAGCGCCGCGCCCGCACTCTGCATTGCTTCGGCATTCTTTCGCTGATGGTCATCGGCGGCAGTTGGCAGCGGGACCATTATCGAAGCCCTTCCCGCAGCTGCGAGCTCGGCACAACTTGTTGCCCCGGCACGGCAAATGATCATATCGGCCTTCGCGAATTCATCGACCATAGCCGAAATATATGGTCGAATATCCGCGTCGATCCAACCTTTATCAGCATATCCTTTCTTTACGCTTTCAACCTCGGCCTCACCCGTTTGGTGCACTATTCGCAATTCGGCACGAAATGATTCCATATCTTTCAGCCCTTCAACCAAGGCGTCATTAATTGCTTTGGACCCTTGAGACCCGCCGAATATCAGAAGATTAAGCTTTTGTTCCCTCGTTTTCGGTCTAATGTCGAAAAACACTTTTCGAACTGGATTTCCGGTAACGACACCCTTTTTCCCAAAAAACGGAAGTGCCTCCTTGAATGTAAGCGCCGCTCTATCAACGAACGATGCCAACCGCCGATTCGTGAAACCCGGAAGGGCATTTGAGTCCATTATTAATGTTTTTATGCGCATTAAACTTGCCGTCATCAGCACGGGCCCGGAAACATATCCCCCAGCCCCCACGACCACGTCCGGTTGAAACTCTTTTATCAATCGCCGCGACTCGATAAAGCTCCTTGGTAGAACAGCTAGCCCGGTGATCTTGCCCTTGATGCCAACATTCTTAAGTCCGGCGCTGTGGATAATCGAAAGGCGAAAGCCGTTTTCCGGAACTAATTTAGATTCCAAACCGCGTGATGTCCCTACAAAAAGCACTTCCGATGATGCGTCCCGGCCCACAATTTCGTTTGCGATCGCTATCCCGGGATATATGTGGCCGCCGGTTCCACCAGCAGCGATAAGCACTCTCATCCTTTCGGCCCTTTCCTTTGACTATTTAGCTATTACCCTCGACTTCCGCCGATGGACATTGTATTCCGAGTCGGCACGATCTTCCGGATTCATAGAGTGTTGGGAAATATTTAGCAAAACACCTACTGCAAACAGCGTTACCAACACGGACGTCCCGCCATAGGAAATGAATGGGAGAGGGATTCCCTTTGCCGGGACGATCGAGATCACGACGCTGATGTTAAACAAGGCCTGAACGATAATGCCCGTTATGATTCCAATTCCGAGCAACGTTCCGAAGCGTTCAGGTGCAAGGATCGCGGCCCGCGCACCGCGCCACAATAAGAGTCCAAATACTAATACGACACTTAACGTCCCGACCAAGCCAAATTCTTCGCCGACCACCGAGAAAATGAAATCAGAGTAAGGATAAGGCAGGTAGAAGAGTTTTTGCTGACCTTTGGCAAATCCTTCACCAAAAACACCACCCGAGCCTAATGCATAAAGCGATTGGACCACCTGATACCCTGCGTCATCTGCATATTTGAACGGATCCATGAACGCCATAAGGCGCTCTACTCGCCAGGGCGCAAACAACACCGCCGCGACGCCGACAAGTGTCATCGCGCCAGCAACTGCCGCGACGTGTAGGATCTTGGCTCCGGCGGCAAAATAGACAGTTGAAAATATCGCACAAATCACAATTGTCGTGCCAAGATCAGGTTCCATCAATACCAGCCCCGCGAGCACCGCGACCACGGCGACACACGGAAGAAACGTTCTTCGAAGGTCTCCGACGATCTTTTCATTTCGTGTCAGGAACCAGGCGAGGAAGATCGGAATGGCGATCTTTGTCAATTCCGAGGGCTGAAACGAGAAGCTGCCGATCCGGATCCACCGGCGAGCACCGTTGATAGACGGAAACCCGAAAACCGCCAATAGGCAGACAGCAGTCAGTCCGATTATTCCGTAAACTACCCATTCGTTCTTATAGATGCGATAGTCTATCTTGCTACCCACATACATCAACCCGAGACCGATCAGTGTGAAAACGAATTGCTTATAGAAATATGTGAATTGGCTTTCACCCTGTGTTTCGCGAAGGGCGATCATTGCAGACGCGCTATAAACCATAACGGCCCCAAACACAGCAAGTCCTGCCGCGGCTGCGAACATGAACCAATCAATCCTGAGGTTTTTCGTCATTAGCATAGGTTTTGTACCATCGGTCTAATCCCAATTCCTTTAACATTTCACTTGCCCAGGGCAAGCCCCGCAACCGCTGCTTTAAACGCCCGTCCACGTTCCTCAAAACCGGCGAACATATCGAAGCTCGCGCACGCGGGAGCAAGCAAGACGGTGTCACCTGTTACCGCCGCTGAAAACGCTGCCTCGACTGCGTCGGCCATCGAATCCACGTGTACACACTCGGCATAAGTACCCAACTGGGTTTCGATATTCGCAGCATCTTCGCCGATCAAAACTAATTTGCCGACCGAGGACAGAATGAGATCGCGGAGCGGTGAGTAAGGTGCATTCTTTCCACGTCCGCCAATGATCAGGATTGTTTTTCCGCGGCCGCCACTCATTGCTTCGAGTGCTTTTAGCGTGGCGTCGACGGAGGTCGCCTTTGAATCGTTATAGAATTCGACTCCATCGATCTCAGTAACGAACTCGATACGATGTTCTACGCCTCGGAAGTTTCGAACTGCTTCGGTCATTGAGCCGATTGGGGCTCCGCAGGCGAAACCGGCTGCTAACGAAGCGAGGACATTTTCGACGTTGTGCAGTCCTCGCAAGAATATGTCTTCGCGTTTGATCAGTATCTGCTCTTTGCCCGAAGTGCGTCGAACTATGTCGTCTCCGCGAACGAATAAACCCTCCTCAAGTTCTTTTTCCACGCTGAAAAACGTCACATTCGATCTTAATCCTTGTGCCCAGCTAGAGATCAGATCATCGTCAGCGTTCAGGATCGCGAAGTCGTCAGAGGTATGATTCATGAAAATGCGGTGCTTTGCCGCTGCATATTCGGTAAATGACTCGTAACGATCAAGATGGTTTGGCGTAACGTTCAGACAAACAGCGACATTCGGTCGAAAATCCTTGATCGTCTCCAATTGAAAACTCGATAGTTCAGCGATCGTCCAGCCTGATTCCCGAGAAGTCTCCGTCAGACTCAAGAGAGGCGTTCCAATGTTTCCTCCGACCTGAAACTCGATTCGCGACTGCTTCAAAATCTCACCGATCAGTGTTGTTGTGGTTGTTTTACCGTTTGAGCCGGTGATCGCAACAATTCGTCCTCGTAGGAACCGGTATGCCAACTCGACCTCACCAATGACCTCGCCGTCTTTTCGGTCAACGTACCTTGCTGGGATCGAATTGGTCGGAACTCCCGGTGAAATAACCACAAGATCTATTTGATCAAGAAGCCATGACGGAATGGTTCCTGAGATCAATCCAACCTTACGGGTCTCGCCGAGTGCCTTCGCGGCGTCTGTCCAGTCGTCTAGGTCCTTCTTATCGTGAAGTGCCACGACAGCACCTCGAGAAGCCAGAAACTTCGCCGATTCGATTCCGGACTTGCCTGCACCAAGCACCAATGCTTTTTTTCCAGATATTTCCATCGAACTTATTATCGTTAGTGGCTAGACTTAAGTCGCGAAGCAAAAGTCAGCTAGCGAAGCTTAAGTGTAGTTAAGCTTAAAAGGGCAAATAGTATTGCTACGATAACGAAGCGGAAGACGATCTTGGACTCCTTCCACCCGGTCATTTCAAAATGATGATGCAGCGGGGTCATCTTAAAGACCCGCTTACCGGGCTTGCCGCCGCGTTTTGTTATCTTGAACACCGAAACCTGAAGCATTACTGAAAGAGCTTCGAGAATAAATACACCGCCGATGAACGGCAGCAGAAATTCCTGCTTCGTCAATATGGCGACCGTACCGAGCGCCCCGCCGATCGCAAGAGAACCGACGTCTCCCATAAAAACCTCGGCCGGTGGAGAGTTGTACCATAGGAATCCAAGACTGGCGCCGACCATCGCCCCGCAAAACACCGTAAGTTCGGCGGATGCCGGATTATGCGTGATGTCAAGTCTTTCGGCCCAACGGGCATCGCTGGCGATATATGTCAGCGCTGTCAGCGCGGACATGGCAATAAATGTAACGCTCGCAGCAAGACCGTCCAGGCCATCCGTCAAGTTGACCGCGTTTGACGACCCGAGAAGCACGAATACAATAAAGCCAAGATAAGCTAAGGGACCTATCCATGTGACGCCGAATGGCTCAGCAGTGGCCTTGAAAAACGGGATACTTAGATTCCACGGGTAGTTCGCCACAAGAAACAGGACAAGCCATATTATCAATGCAGTTAGGAGCTGCCCTAAAAGCTTCTGTTTGCCGGTGAGCCCGAGGCTCCGTTTCCTAACGATCTTTATATAGTCGTCAGCAAAGCCGATAGCCGCAAACAGCGTTGTTGCTATCAACGCTAACCAAAGATACAAATTATCAAGCCGAGCCCAAAGAATGCTCGACAGAAAAACCGATGTGATTATTAGTACACCGCCCATCGTCGGTGTTCCGCGCTTCTCTTGATGCGAGGCAGGCCCCTCTTCGCGTATTTCCTGCCCAAATTTCATTTTGGCCAGTTTTCTGATCACGGGACCGCCAAACAAGAGCGAAACCAGAAGGGCTGTGATCGTTGCGAAGGCGGTCCGAAACGTCACGTATTGGAATACGTTGAGTCCCTTGTAAAAGATCGACTCGCTCGTTGCTCCGTATTCGCGGAACAGTACCTGGTATAAGAAGTAATAAAGCATTTGCGGGTCGCAGGTCGCGGAATGCAGAATGCGGGCATGCGGACATATCTCCGCTTAGCCGCGTCACCGGGTCGCCACGCTTTTTTCCTCCAATTTAAAATTGCGGAAGAGGGCGTCGATCACCTTTTCAGTTCTGACGCCTCGGGATCCCTTGACTAAAATCACATCACCGGCCCTGACTTCGCCGACAAGGAAGGCGCCCGCCTCCTCTGCGTCGACCGCGAACCGTGTGGCGATGCCGGCGGATTCGGCACCTTCCACGATCTGAGCCGCTAGCCCCTGGACACCAATCAATAAATTTACGCCAATCTCCGCAGCTCTTCGACCGATATTCAAATGAATGTCTGCAGCAGCGTCCCCGAGTTCAAGCATCTCGCCCGCAACCACGATAGTCCGAGCCGTTTTACTGGCTCCTTCGACCAACGTTTGCGTCATTGAGAGAAGGGCCGCCGGATTCGAATTATACGAATCGTTAATAACGGTAAACCCGGCGCTAAAATGCAGGACTTCCCCGCGCTGCGGCGGCGATTCGACCGAACTCAATCCCGCCGCGATATCACCGACTCCCATACCAAAGCTATAGCCCACAGCCGCTGCCGCGAGGGCGTTCAGGATGTTGTGCCTCCCGTTAAGAGGAAAATTGACTTCGGACGATTTCCCCTTGATCGTCAGAGTAAATCTAGTCTCACCAAACCGAAGATACTTGATTTCGCTCGCCATAACATCTGCTCCAGTATCAACGCCAAACGTAATAGCCGTGCCGTTTGCTAAAGGCTCCATCGCCAAGACGCGCGGGTCGTCGGCGTTAAGTACGGCTATGCCTCCGACCTTCATACCTTCAACAAGTTCTGCTTTGGCCGCCGCGATATTCTCGATCGAACCCAAATGTTCGAGGTGGACGGGTAAAACATTCAATTCGACGGCGACGTCCGGCGGCGTGATACTGCACAAACGCCTGATCTCATTCATCGGCGTAGACATTCCCATTTCGAGGACCGCAACGTCATAGCTTATTTCGCCTGAAAGTTTCAAAACGGTCAACGGATGACCAAGGCCGTTATTGTAGTTCTTTATATTTCGCAACACCGTTCGGCCGCTTAATTCGAGAAGATGGGAAGCCATCTCCTTGGC
>JBAUGL010000098.1:0-16218 GCA_049679665.1 Pyrinomonadaceae bacterium
GTGCTGAATATGGTCGAACATTCGGCCAACGAATTCAAACGACAGCAGCTGCCGCCAACTCTGATCATATCCAAAAATGCGATCGGCGTCGGGCGGCGAAGGCCTATCACCCATAAGTACAAACGCAATAACGCATCGTAAATCACACCCGCCTGAAGACTTAGACATTCTGCAAGAATCGGCATCGAACTTCGTTCAATAGCAACCTTGGACAGCAAATCAAGATTGAATGGAGTTTTTATGTTGAATAATATTAAGATCGCAAGCCCTTGTTCGGCGGAGTGGGCGACGATGTACGGAAACGATCGTAAACGCTTTTGCGGCGACTGCAAGCTGAATGTATACAATCTTTCCGGAATGACGCGATCAGAGGCTGATGAGCTAATATCGGCATCCGAAGGAAGACTCTGCGTTCGCTACTATCGGCGGAAGGATGGAAGCATAATCACGAAGGATTGTCCGGTCGGTTGGGCAAACGTACGACGTCGGGCGACACGCCTTGCGACGGCGATACTATCATTAGTGATCAGTTTCTTTAGCGGTGTGTTTTTATCATCGCTTTTTGGAAAACAGGCGCGATCCGTTGGTAGGCAGATTCTCTACATCGCGCCAGAGCCATTGATGGGTGCGATCGAACTTCCCCCTCGCCCGTCAGCCGAGGGATCAAAGCGAATAAAGGCGTCAAACTGAAGTTGCTAATTAGAGCCGTCCCCAAACGGGAAGCGGCTCTTAATCGTATTCCCCAAAAGACAAAAGGGCGTTAGTTCTTAACGTAATAGCCCTGCCGCGCCCGAATCCGACGTCCTGCTTGATTTTGCAGGCCCACATCGAGTTTCACATACTTATTGTTGGGGAAATCGGCGTCCGAATAGTACTGCACAAGGTATTGAGCTCGAAGTTCGTTTGCAAGCCGGTTAAATATCCCCTCAAGAGTCGCGCTGTTTTTCCGAATATTTGAGGAGTTTGCTAACTCGTCTTTCGTATCAATCGGCCGGAACTTCGGCAAAAACGCCGTGCCTCCCGTATCATCCGCAAATCTTTGCATGTTTTCCTGCCCGAACATACTCATTTTATTAAGTTTATACGAACTACCGGCCGGGTTGATCGAGTAAAACACCGTGTCGCCATCCTGGAGCATCTTAAGTATTCGCACTCTCTCCTGAAGACTCGCGGCGTCCCGATTGGCAACGGTTAATGCGTATAGGGACTTTGTGTCGAGTGTATTTAACTTTTCGCCGACCCTTTCATACCCGTCCTGGATCGCTTTTGCGATACGGGCGCTATTGGTATCTTCGCCATCGGAAATTACCACGATCACACGGCGAGTCCCGATTGGAGCATTCTTACGCAAGTATTCAGCGGCCGACCCTATCGAATCGTAAAACGCTGTAAACGATTTCGTTGGTCTGATCGCTCTGATCGAAATCACAGTCTGTTCGGCCGAATCCCTGGTTTGGACAAGCACAGGATTTGCCCCGATCGTAAATACGGCCGCGCGATCCTCCGGCCTCATAACTTCCTGCAAGAACTTGGCTGCCGTTTCCTGCTGAAACGTGAACATCGCGTCCGTACTTGCTGAGACATCAAAAAGAAGCACTATCTCCAATGGAACCTTATCCGCATCGTGGACACTGTCGATCACTTGCGCACGATTTTCCTCCGCGATACGAAAATCCTTAGATGTCAAACCGATAACCGGCCCACCAAGTGAATCAGTTACCGAAACCGGAACGACGACCAATCGCGAATCGACCTTAACTATTTCATCAGATTCGTTGATAACTGGGGCAGTTGATGTGGGCACCGGAGTCGGAGTCGCCGTTGGCGCGGGGGTGGGTGTCAGAGTCGGTGTTGGTTCGGCCGGTGACAATTCCGGTATTGGCTGCGCCGGCGGTGTTGGTGTTGCATCCTGCCCGTAAATTGCACCGGAAATCACGAGCGCTACAACTATTGCAAGAAAAACGCGATCAAGTCTTTGAGATCTCATAATTTCGGAGCCGATCATTTCGGCGCATAAAGTTAGAGGGCAAATATGCGAAAAAGGTTTTCACCGATCTCACACTATTTGCCCTCGATTTGAAAAAGCGATATTCGATTACTGGTCGCTGCCGCTTTCTTCTATTGTCTGCCTAACTTCAACGTTCTGGTTCAAACCGCGGCTGACAAGTACCTTAACTTCAACACGCCGATTCTGCTGGCGGCCGTCGCGCGTTGTGTTATCGGCAACTGCCTGCAGTTCACCAAAGCCATATGACTGGCCGATCCGGCGAAGCGGTACGTTGTGCGTTTCAACCAAGTAGTTGATAACCGATGTAGCACGACGCTGGCTGAGTGCCTTATTAGCTGACGCGCTTCCGTCGGCCGACGCAAATCCTGTGATCTCGATCACATAACCTTTCATCGTAGAAGCGGTTGCTGCGACCTCGTCAAGTGATGCCTTCGCATCGGGCGAGAGCACCGAGCTTCCGACACGGAAGTTGACCGTTGCCGTCGACTGGACAACATAGTCATCCACAGCCGATATACGCTGATTGGTTGCATTTACGCCTTCGACTGCTGCATCAGCGGTATCCTGTGCGGCTTTTGCGCCTCCCCGGGCGGCGTTTGAGATCGCCAACAATTCGTCGATCTGGCCGGAAACTCGTTGTGCATTTTGTTCCGCGACCGTTAGCCGCTCTTCAGCAGGAGAAACTCTCGCGTCGATCGACTGAGCCACTTCAAGGTTGCTCTTGTCAAACCGAACTTTGGTTGCCGCAAGGGTTCCGTTGCCGTCACCGCGTCCTTCTACTTCCAAGTTCAGCCCACGAACAATGCTTTGGGCAGGAAATCGATCGCCGCTGCCCCAGAAGCTGTTGTTCTTAATGCTTGCACCGGGCGCAATCACGACTCGTGTATCAACACCGGTCATATCCCGCACCACAAATGTGCTGTCGTCGTCTTTAGCGACGACGACGCCCTGAATCTTATACTTCTGCCCCGCCGTCAACATGCGGTTCTGGCCCGATCCGCCGTCTTGCGCAAAAACGCTGACAACGCCTATTGCCGCCGTCAAAACAATTACCGAAAATCTCTTTAACATAATCTGAACTCCTCAAAATAGAATGATTAAAACTGGCTGATTCGTCTGGTCTAACTCTGACGACAACACCGCTATTCAAACAGTCGTAATCAATTACCGTGCCAGATGGCTTGAGCGATAAATAACAGATGCTAACTTATAGATGGTGAAGGAGTTGATGGAGCGTTCGCCTCGAACAATGCGGCGTCTCGATTGAATACAGTGCACAATTGCGATTGCGCCGCTGTATGTAATTGATACGATATAGTATGAATTGCTAGTTGGACGGCGGCGAATCGATAAAGATTCCCCGCCCTCCCGGAGCCCGTGATCTTTTTATTAGTGAAACAATGAAACCGCCTAGATTTTAGTAACCCCGTTGGGCCCTAAGCCGAATCACGAATGCGCCCGTGTTCATTCTTGGAGGGCTTGAAATGAAGTAACGAATTTGTTACTATTGAATTGAAAATGAGAGTAAAAGATTTGATGAAACTTCATGAGGCCGACGGCTGGTATTTCACACGTCAAAGCGGTAGTCATCGAATCTTTTCGCATAAGACCAAGAAGGGCATAGTTGTTGTTCCGGTCCACGGCGGCGATATTCCAAAGGCACTCTCAAATCGATACTGAAACAGGCAGGTATCCAAGCGTTATGAAGGTAAATATCATCATCGAAAAAGGTATGGGCGAAATCTGGGGACGCATCGAAGAGAGCGAGTTTCTTGTTTCGTGCGGGAAGGACCTAACGGATGTAACCGATAACCTACGGGCACTATTGGCCGACTACATCGGACGCGAAGGCAAGATGGATAAGCGATGGAAAAAGGTAAATATTGACTCCGTTCATTTCGGCTATGTTTGTGACACGCATGCATTTTTTGAAAGTTTCGACTTCCTGAACATCTCTGCCGTTGCCAAAGCTGCCGGGATCAACCAATCCCTCTTGCGACAATACGCGAAGAGCATCAAGCACCCTTCGGCGGAACGTGTTCGAGCGATCGAAAGGACGGTGCATGATCTCGCCGAACAAATGAGGCGCGTCTCCCTTGTACCGGCCTAATCGAAACAAAGTCCAAATGGTAGAAAAGGTTATGGCTAATTTTTCGTCTCAACCCACGTTGGCTTTTTAGGCAATGAGGACTTCTTCCTAGCCGCGGGTGGCGGCTTCCGCTTTTTTCTTCTCAATTCTAGCAATGGCTGCCAGATCATCTTCGTCAAGCTCGCCCTCATCGCCCGGGCCCATTTCAATACCGAGTTCTTTAAGCAGCGCGGGTAGGGCCTCTAAAGACTCCTCTGTTTCTTTTGTCATCATCGCTTCTTTTTCTTCTCCTTCAAATAAGCATCTAAGATCCGCGGTCATCGTCGCTTTTCTGATACCGCCGATTGAAAAATCTTGTTACCAAGCAGGAGATCTATAAGCTAAATGGAGCTGTTTCGAGGAATTGCTTTAAAAAGGACAAGAACCTTTCTGCATCTGCCCCGTCTACGATCCGGTGGTCATAGGTTAGCGCGAAATAAGCCATTTGCCTGATCGCAATATAGTCATCGCCTTCCGGTGACGTTAGAACCTTGGGTCTTTTCTCAATAGTGCCGACGCAGAGTATTGCAACTTGCGGCTGGTTTATTATGGGTGTTCCAAAAAGTCCTCCAAAGACCCCAGGGTTGGTAATGGTAAATGTTCCTCCGATAACCTCATCGGGACTTAGCTTTTTGGCCCGCGCTCGGTCAGCAAGGTCGTTGGCCGCAAGCGCAAGACCAGACAATGAAAGGGTATCGGCTTTTCTGATCACCGGAACGATCAGACCCCAATCCAATGCAACGGCCATCCCGAGATTAATATCACCTTTATAGACAATATTTTCGCCTTCGACCTGAGAGTTGACGACAGGAAATTGCCTAATAGCATTATTCACCGCCTGGAAAATGAACGGCATGAAGGTTAATTTTGTGCCGAAACGATCCTGAAACTCCGACTGATGCTTGCCGCGGAATTTCGCGACCGCCGTCATGTCTATCTCATAAACGCTGGTCACATGTGCCGACGTTTGTTTTGAAAACGTCATATGCTCGGCGATCTTCTTTCGCATCACCGACATCTTTTCGGTTCTATCACCCGCGGCGGAGCGAGCTGACGAGATCGCCGGTACGGCCGGCTTAGCCGAAGCCTCAACTGCCGGAGCAGCACCCTTCGTTAGGAGGTCTTGCGGACGCAAAGCCGAGCCGGAGTCGATAAACGACATTATGTCTTTCTTGGTGACGCGGCCGCTCAAGCCCGAACCGTCGATACGTGTAATGTCAACACCATGCTCTTTCGCGATGTTTCGGACGAGCGGGCTGGACTTCGTTTGACGAAGATCATCAACCGAGGTTTCGGGCTTGCTTACTGCAACCGATCGATCGGATGGAACTATGGGCGGCACAGGGGCGTTCGCTGTCGATGTTACGTTGTCACGGGTCTCTTTTCCGTTCTGGGACGGAGACGCCTGCGGTGCCGGTGCGGCTGCGCCTTTTGTACCGACCAATGCGACTACGGAGCCAACCTCGACCGTTTCGCCCTCGTTTACCTTGATCTCAAGCAATGTGCCCGCGGCCGGCGAAGGTACCTCGGCATCTACCTTATCTGTCGAAATCTCAAGTAGGGCCTCGTCCTTTTCGATCACATCTCCGACGGTCTTCAACCACTTAGAAACAGTACCTTCCGTGATGGATTCGCCCATTTGCGGCATCACGACCTCGGTCGCCGGTCCGGAAGACGCATCGGCGGCAGTGCTTGAAGCGGCCGGAGCGGGTTCGGTCAGCGCTTGTTCGACAACCGCTTCTGGTACGGGTACGGCTACGGGATCCGGAGCGGCGGGTTGAATGCTGGTTTCCGGTTCTGGGGCCGCCTGACCGTCCGTGGCCGCCGCCTGTTCACCCTCAACGCCGATCACACCAACCACCGTACCGACCTCGACAGTCTCACCGTCATTGTGTTTTATTTCGAGAAGGACTCCGGCGGCCGGGCTTGGAACCTCGGCGTCGACCTTGTCGGTCGAGATCTCAAGGATCGATTCATCCTTTTCGATCTTATCGCCTACCTTTTTCAGCCATTTTGAAACTGTTCCCTCGGTAATCGATTCGCCCATTTGCGGCATTACAACGTCTACGCTCATTATGATCTCCAAAGTGACAATAGCTGCATCAAAAGTACATCAATTGAATAGGATACAAGAAATAAGGCTGAAAAAAAAGCACGAGCCAGAGTTTAAGAATGGGCGTTCACCGCAGATCGCACCTGTCTTTCTATCTGTTCATAGCCGATCAGCGAGCCAGGTAAAATTACCTTATCGTTGTCGGCCTTTAGCACTTCCAACTGCCTGTCATTGGTTTCCCGCACCGAAGTTATCTCATCCCATCGAGCTTCAAACTTCCGAAAGACGATGCCAAATTCGTATATTCTGACATTGCTGTGTTGGAGCTTCCACCAGCTGGTCAATGTGAAAAGATGGACGATCAAGAACCCAACGGACATCAAGAAATATCCGATCTGCTGTCGGATATAGAACGCAGCCAGCACAGCGAGAAAAAAGGCAAATGAGAGGATCGCGATGAACGCCGCCCGCTGCAAATACACGGGCGAAGTGCCATGCCGGGTCAATAGCTTGCCCAAGTTGTGAACCGTTTTGGACATTTTTCTACACGGCCGCCGATCGGCGACACGTCATTGGGAAGTTCGGTATTACCGGGCCCGTGTCGGGTCGATGATCGCTTTTACTTCCGCGATACTATTTGCGGGGAAGCCGCTTTGTTCTGCATGCTTTCGGATAAGATCTTCGCTTGGCGCGGTGTAGACGCAATATATCTTGTCGCCGGTCACATAGCTGTGTATCCACTGAATGTCACTACCGAGTTTGTCGAGGACATCACGCGACGTATTTGAAGCACCGGAAAGTTCATCAGCGGTCATATTACCCGCACCGGGGATTTCGCGTTCGATCACATATTTTGGCATTCTTACCTCCACTCCGACAGCAATATTCTTCGTAATCTTTCCCCGAAGTCGGGGTTCGGCCACTATTGTAGTATTATAACTGAGTTCCCAACACTCGAAAATATAATTGATATGATCAGATCGCCCTTAACAATCGCCGCGTTCAGCCTAGGTTTTGTTTTTTCCGCATTTGCCCAGACGACCCAGCAAACCCCGCAGTCGCTTACGAGCGAAGACTACATGCGAGCGGAAAAAATGCTTGGCTTTAACACATCTTCATTGGTCGACCGAAATGGCGTCAGGCCAACATTCCTGCCTGACGGCCGGTTTTGGTATCGCGTTTTGATCCCCGGCGGCAACGAGTATGTTCTGATCGATCCGGCGACCGGGAAAAGGACCGTCGCGGCGAAACTGACCGAACTTGGCATCGCGGAAACTGTGCGGCCCCCGACTTCAGACGAAGTAACTTCGCCTGACGGCACACGGGCGGTATTTATCCGAGATTGGAATTTATGGCTGCGCGACACTGCCACGGATAAGGAAACGCAGCTGACAACTGACGGCATTAAGGATCACGGCTACGCAACTGACAATGCAGGCTGGCGAAAGGGTGACGGGCCGGTCGTGCTATGGTCGCCGGATTCTAAGAAGATCGCCACGTACCGACAGGATCAACGCCACGTCAGCGATATGTATATGGTATCAACGAATGTGGGTGCACCGAACTTACAGGCATGGAAATACCCGCTGCCGACTGATAAGGAGATCATAAAGATCGAGAGGATCATAATCGAAATTGAAACGCCGAAAGTGATCAAGCTGAGCATTCCTGCCGATGCTCGTCGGGGAACGCTCTGTGATGATATCTCGTGCACGGGAGCCTTCGACGACAATGAATGGAGTCCTGACGGGTCAAAGCTGGCTTTTGTTTCAAGCACACGCGACCATAAGGAAGCCAAATTCCGAATCGCAGATGCCGCGACGGGCGACGTTCGCGAGATATTTGAAGAGAAAGTCGCAACTCAATACGAATCGGGGCAGGGAACAATAAACTGGAAATTCCTGCCGGCGACAAACGAAGCGATCTGGTATTCCGAACGGGATGATTGGGGCCATCTGTACCTTTATGACCTGACGACCGGAAAGCCGAAGCATCAGATAACGAAAGGCAAGTTCGTCGTAACGCGGGTCGTAAAAATGGACACGGCCAACCGGGTTATTTATTTCGAAGCGAACGGACGGGAAGCGGGCCGCGATCCATATTTCAGCCACCTTTATCGGGTGGATCTGGATGGCAGAAATCTAAAGCTTTTAACACCCGAAGATGCTAATCATCAGATCACGATCTCGCCCGACGGCAGACATTTTATCGATAGTTATTCAAAGCCCGATGTTGCTCCCGTTGCTGTGCTTCGCACAATGGACGGCCGATCGGTCGCGACGCTCGAGAAAACTGACATTTCGCGGCTGGCGGCTGCAGGCTGGAAACCGCCGACGCCGATCACCGTTAAGTCGCGTGATGGCAAATGGGACCTTTACGGACTGATGTTTACGCCGACAAAACTGGACCGAAACAAAAAATACCCGGTCATCAATTACATCTATCCGGGACCGCAGGGCGGAGGCGTCGGCACACGCTCGTTTGGACCAAGCCGCGGCGACAATCAAGCTTTGGCGGAACTAGGATTTGTGGTCGTTGTGATCGACGGGACGTGCAACCCGGATCGTTCGAAATCTTTTCACGATGCCTGCTACGGCAACATGGCCGACAATACGCTCGAAGATCAGATCGCCGGCCTTAAGCAACTTGCGGTGAGATATCCATATATGGATCTCGATCGTGTCGGCGTCTGGGGACATTCCGGCGGCGGGTATGCCACGGCGGCGGCGATGTTCCGGTACCCGGATTTCTATAAGGTTGGCATCTCAGAGTCAGGCAATCACGATAATCGCAACTACGAAGACGATTGGGGTGAGCGTTATATCGGCCTGCTTACAAACGATGCAAGCGGGAAGTCTAATTACGAAGGCCAAGCAAACCAAATTGACGCCAAGAACCTTAAAGGCAAGCTGCTGCTTGCGCATGGCGGTATGGACGACAACGTCCCGCCTTACAATACATACCTTGTTGTGGAAGCGTTGGTGAAGGCAAACAAGGACTTCGACCTGATCATTTTCCCGAATGCCCGGCACGGCTACGGCCCGTCAAGCTACTACATGATGCGGCGGCGATGGGATTATTTTGTAAAACATCTTTTGGGCGCTGAACCGCCGAAAGGATATGAGATCAAGTCAATACGGGATCCACGGATGGCGTCCGGGCAATGAAACATCGACGCTAATTCAGCTTCTTTGTTTCGTCGTCGCTGTCGTCATCCTGGAATAATTGGCTTAAGGGCGTATGCGCGGGCGGGAGCGATGCTAATTCCTCCTGCAGATCTCTATGCAGCTTCCCGACGGCTTCCGATGCCCGGTCGAAATCATCAGCCACAAGCTTCAAGCTTATTTTCCCGTCATTATTCGGGACCTGGCTTTGCTTAGCAAAACTGCGCATTCGTATTTCGATTTTTGCTCCGCGTTTGAATACACCTTTTTTGAACCTTACGTCCAAGATCTCGGTGATCGGCAGCCGAACTTCCTTTACCCCTTCAGAGATCAAACCGAATAACTTTGATTCGAACTCAAGTACGACGCCAGCGCTTGAGAATTTCGCGATGCCATTTACCGTCGACAAACCGCTTTCAATTTTAAATGGAATGCTTGTAAAATTTTGCATACTCATTTCATTTTTGCGACAAGACCCTTCACACCGACTGCCCAAACTGCCTTTTTCCCGATCGCCGAGACGGCATTGTAGTTCCCTTTGTCAAGATTCCTCCACGTTCTTCCACCGTTCGTGGTGATATCGGAACCATTTGAACCGACCGTAATTATCGTTTTGCGATCAATGTAGGCAACGCCGGACCGGTAGCCGTACAACCCGAGGCCTCTCGTCCACGTTTTCCCGCCGTCGGAAGTGAACGCGAGATTATCTTTAGGCTCATTCGGCTTTTCGTAGTTTCCGCCTACGACGACACCGTTTTTCGGGTCGAACATCGCTATTGAGAAAATACCGCTTCCGGCCGTTCCGTTTATTATTGGAGTTTCGGCGACATTCCATGTGATGCCGCGGTCATTCGAACGGAACACTCGCGCATCATTCCCGCCGGAAACCAGATATGCGATCGATCTGCCTTCCGTGATCAAGCACGTCCCGCTCGCCGCAAATGCTGCTTCGCCGTCCTTTGCCGCTGGCATGTTATTGCTGACGATCGGTTTCCATGATTCTCCGCCATCAGTTGTCGAGATCAGCAAATAGTGTCCGTCAACCGGATCGGACATCGCGATACAATTCTTAATATCCCAACACGCGATCGCATCAAAAAAGGCATTTAAGTTCGTATTCTTAAATTGCAGGTTCCACGTCTGACCGCCGTCGGAAGTCTTGTAGATCCGTGAATCTTCGCCGTTGCCGATACTCAGCAAATAGGCCGTGTTTGCATCAAACGATTCAATGTCCCGAAAATCGAGCTTTTCTGCACCGGGCACTGTCATAACGTTCCAGTTTATTCCGCCGTTAATTGTTTTGATCACTGTCCCGCCTGTACCGCTTGCCCAAATCACGTTCGGGCTCGCGACCGAAAGTCCGCGAAGCGACGCAGTGGTGTCAACGTGTTGTGTTATCCATTGCGCGTCCACGTGTAGTGGTGTCGCGGCCAAAAAAATGATCAAAGCAAAAACTATTCTCATGGACTAGAGATCCGAATCTTAATAGATCATCCGTGCCTTCACCGTTCCCTCGACACCTTTCAAGATCTCAAACGCTTCCATTGAGATCTTGCTGTCAACATCCAGGATCACGTAGCCAATATCGTCATTGGTCTTTAGATATTGGCCGACTATATTGATACCGCGCCCCGAAAGTCGCGAGTTTATTTCGCCGAGCACTCCGGGGATGTTTTTATGAATGTGCAGAATGCGATGAGTGCCTTCCTGTGGCGGCAAATTTACGGGCGGCACTGTATGTGAGCCTTCGCTGGTGCCAAGCTCCAGGTACTTAATGACCTTTGCCGTTACATCCAAGCCGATGTTCGCCTGGGCCTCCTCGGTCGATCCGCCGATGTGCGGCGTAAGGATCACGTTTGGCAGATTTTGAAGCACGGTCAAGAATTTGTCGCCGTTCTTCTCAGGTTCGTCCGGAAATACGTCAACAGCGGCACCAGCGAGTTTTCCGGAAACAAGTGCGTTTCGAAGCGCGTCGAGGTCGACTACATCCCCGCGGCTGTAGTTCATTAATATACTTCCATCCCGCATTGAATCGAAGGCGCCGGCATCGATCATGTTCCGCGTAGTCGGGTCGGATGGAACGTGGAGTGTAACGATGTTCGATTGATTCAACAACTCGCTCAGGTCGCGGATCTGCTTTGCGTTGCCATGCGGCAGTTTAATGGCGCTGTCGAAATAGACAACCTTCATACCCATCGCTTCGGCCATGTTGGAAACCTGGGCGCCGATGTTGCCATACCCAATGATCCCGAGTGTTTTCCCGCGCAGCTCATAGGCCCCCTTGGCTTCCTTTAGCCATTCCCCGCGATGGGCCGCCGCATTCTTGTCGGAGATCTTGCGGATCAGCATCACGCAAAGGCCAATGATCAGTTCTGCGACAGAACGCGTGTTTGAATATGGAGCGTTGAAAACGGCAATGCCTTTGCCGGTCGCGGCGTCGAGGTCGATCTGGTTTACGCCGATGCAGAACGCACCGATCGCAAGAAGCTTATCCGCGGCATCGATAACGTTTTTTGTGATTTGTGATTTCGAGCGTATGCCGAGCAGATGTACGCCACGGACGGCCTTGATCATATCCTCCTCGCTCATTGCTCCGCCCAGTCGCTCAATGTTTACGTAACCACTTTGCTTAAGCTCGTCGACGGCTGAGTCGGAGATGTTCTCAAGCAGCAGGATATTTATCTTAGATCGGGGATATGATGTTTTTGTGACCGTCATAAAAACAACAAGTATAACAAAATAGGCCGTCTGAAATCTGTTCCTTTTTCGATCAACAACTTCTAGTCGCCTGCGATGAACACATCCATTTTCCACTCACCATCCTGTTTCGCAAACAATGCCCGGTAGTCGATCGAACTTCGCACAAACTCAGCTTTGACAAAGCCTTTCAACCCTCCAAGTGTTTCAACTTTCAACCACGAGAATTCGCTGTCGCTGTTCTCTTTCTTAACTGAATTCTCGTTGTCGACTCGTACTACGTTATAGGAAAGTGTTGCAACAACTTCGGAATCTAGGTCCGGCTTTGCCCGCAGCCTAACATCTTTTCCGAAGATCGCCTCGTGTTCGAAAGGATCAAGGTTATCGGGCAATCCCTCAAATAAGTACGGGGCTGAAAACTGATCTTTTTCGTTAGACATATACCCGCCGTTTGAAATTGCGGCGAGTAATTCACCCCAAAATTTACTGTCAGGGCTATTAATTTTCCAGGCCTCTTTGAATTCTTCAATTCCGCCATCGCCGCCAAAACTGTTTTTGATCTTCGGGTCGAGGATACTCAAAATGTACTCGGCATCACGCTTATTTGCCGCCTCGATCAACTTCTTACGGAATGCGCTAAACGATGGGTCGGACTCGCCTTCATCAACCGGCCGGACAAAGACCTCCTCCTTCGCTGCCGGGACCTGTTTCGGGTTTGCGTTGGCGGCAGTTACGGGAACGGGACTAGAGCTTACGGACGTCGCCGAATTGTTTACGTTAACAGCTTCCGGAGAGACACGATCGCATGCAAAAACTGCGGCCATCAAAAGGGTAATCAAGATATATCTCATGACTTTAGTAATCCTCCATTCACCGAATTCTTGGGTACTTCTCGGCGATGAGCCGGACGAGAATTACCACGAATCCACAATCGATTCATAATTATCCGTGCGATGCGCGGCTCATTCTTAATGGCCTACATATGGATCGTCAAGTCGTGTACACCTTCGGCGGCTTCCATGACTGCTTCGCTGACTGTCGGGTGAGCGTGCATGATGCGTCCCAGTTCGTCAGCAGTGGTTTCGAGGGCCATACCGACGCAGGCTTCGGCGAGCAGTTCGGTAGCATGCGGGCCTATTATATGAACGCCGAGGACCTCGTCATATTTCTTCTCACTGATAATCTTCACAAATCCGTCGGTTTCACCCAGGATGCGGGCCTTGCCGCTGGCCGAGAAAGGGAATTTGCCAACCTTGACGTCGTAACCGGCTTCTTTAGCTTTGGCTTCGGTAAGGCCGACGCTGGCGACTTCGGGGTCGCAGTAGGTGCAATTTGGGACAAGTCGATGATTGATCGGGTCAACCTTTTTGCCGGCGAGTTTTTCAACGACCATGATGCCTTCCTTTGAGGCAAGATGTGCGAGTTGGGCCGTCGGGATGACGTCTCCGATCGCGAATATACCAGGCTCGGCCGTTTCGCAATATTCGTTTACCTCGACGGTGCCGCGCTCCGATACTTTGACCTTGGTATTCTCGAGGCCCAAGCCTTCGAGATACGGCATTCGTCCAACCGCTACAAGCAACATTTCAGCCTCGAGGGTTACGGTCTCGCCCTTAGCATTCTTACCGGAAACCTTCACACTCTTCTTATTTTTCTCGACCTTATCGAGTTTCAGGCCCGTTTCACAGCGAATTCCCTGTTTTTTGAACGCACGAGCAAGCTCTTTTGACACTTCGGTATCTTCGAGCGGGACGATGCGGTCGAGCAGTTCGACGACGGTCGTTTCGGAGCCGAAACGAGAATAGACGCTGGCAAATTCGACGCCGACCGCCCCGGAGCCCATCACTATAAGTGATTTCGGGACGGTATCGAGCTCAAGGATGTGGTCGGAATTGACTACCTGTTTGCCGTCTGTTTCGAATCCGGGAATCGATCGAACGACCGAGCCGGTTGCGATGATGACGTTTTTTGTATCAATCGTTTCTTTCTTGCCGCCATCGAGAGCGACCTCAACCTTCCCCTTGCCAAGGATCTTGCCAAAGCCATTGAAAGCGGTGACCTTGTTCTTTTTCATCAGATACGTTACGCCGGCGGAATTTTTGGAAACGACATCCGATTTGTACTTTTGCACGCCGCCCCAGTCGTAGCTGACGTTTTCGGCCTTCAACCCGAATTTATCGAATTCACCTGCCTTTTGATAGAGGTGCGCCGCGTTAAGAAGGGCCTTCGTGGGGATGCAGCCTCGAAGGCCGCAAGTTCCGCCAAGCCGGGCGTCTTTTTCCTTTTCCACGATCGCGACCTTTAAGCCGAGCTGACCCGCGCGTACGGCCGCCACGTATCCGCCTGGCCCAGATCCGATAATAGTTACGTCAAATTGTTCAGCCATTTAATCCTCATTTTCCCAAAGATTTATCTAAAAGGGGTATTATAAGAATTTCGAACCGTTCTCGCCAGTTGCGGCAAATTCGATTGAGCATAGGCTGCGAAGGCTCGCAGTTAGTGAACGCGATTCGCCCCCGGACAAATCTGGATCAAGACGTCAGAAACGGAGTAGAATGGTAAGTATCAAGGGACAAACGGAAAACCTTCCCACGGAGGATTCGTGATGTATTTCAAACAATTCTATTTAGGCTGTCTTTCACAGGCGTCATATTATCTCGGTTCCGGCAGCGAGGCGGCGGTCATAGACCCACAGCGTGACATCCAGCAATACATCGACGAGGCGGAAGCAAACGGCCAGCAGATCAAATATGTGATCGAAACCCATTCACACGCCGATTTTGTAAGCGGACATCTCGAACTGGCGAATCGAACGGGCGCGGAAATCGTTTATGGCCAGCGTGCCAACACGCAGTTTCCGACGTTGAAAGTTGCAGACGGCGACGAATTGACGGTTGGCCAGATAAGCTTACGTTTCCGTGAGACGCCGGGGCATACGCCGGAGGGCATCACGATAATTGCCGAGGACGGCGAAGACCCATCGGGGCCGTTGAAGATGTTTACCGGAGACACGCTGTTTATTGGCGATGTCGGCCGGCCGGATCTGATAGGGTCAAAAGGATTTACGGCCGACGAAATGGCGGGCATGCTCTATGACAGCCTGTACGAAAAGATACTACCGCTCCCAAACGAAACTGAGGTATATCCGGCGCATGGCGCGGGTTCGCTTTGCGGAAAGTCCCTTTCGAAGGAAACGTGGTCGACATTGGGGAATCAGCGTCAGTTCAATTATGCCCTTCAACGGATGGATAAAGAGGAATTTATAAAACTGACGGGCTGTGACCAACCCGAGGTACCGATGTATTTTCAAAAGAGCGCGGCAAAAAACCTGGAAGGCGCCGCGTCACTGGACCGACTCATAAAGCCGCGCGAGCTGTCGCCAGATGAAGCTGCCGCGTTCGACGGGGTCGTGCTGGATATCAGGGCCGCAGATATCTATGGCGCCGGGCACATTCCGAATTCGATCAACATAGGACTCGCAGGGCAATTCGCCTCCTGGGCCGGTTCAATGATCCCGATCGGCACCCCGATCGCCTGTGTCGCAGATAAACAGCAACAGGTCGACGAAGCCGTCACGCGGCTAGCACGTGTCGGCCACGAATCGGTTTCCGGTTTTATTCTTTGGCCGAATTATACCGGAGACCGCAATACGATCGGGCAGATAACGGCCGAACGAGTCTCGGAATTATTGAGCGATGGACAGAAAATACAGTTCATTGACGTCCGCCGGCCGATGGAGCACGCGAACGGACATGCGGTACAAACGATCAATATTCCATTAGACAAGCTGCCAAGCGGACATGAGGGGCTCGATCCGGAAGTTCCGACGTATGTGATCTGTCAAAGCGGGTATCGATCAAGTATCGGCGCCAGCGTCCTTGAAAATGCCGGGTTGAAGGAAATACATAACGTCATCGGCGGCACAGCCGAGTGGGTAAATGCGGGGCTGGAAACAGTATCAACCAGGTAACGTGAACGGTCAGCGGTTCAAAAGTTTAAGGGTGAACTTTCGGCTGCCATACCGGTAAATCAGCGCAGCCAGGAGCAAGCGTCGTCGTGTTTGCGGTGTCAAACCTCCGATTGCCATAGCGGTCGAAGGTGAAAGTCTGCTTCCAACTCTGAGTGCCGCCAATGGTTTCCGTCGCCTGCTTGATTCGATTTAGGCTGT
>JBAUGL010000099.1:0-11977 GCA_049679665.1 Pyrinomonadaceae bacterium
CTTCGGACGTACCCCTGACAACGACATTTCCTTCCCCGACGATTCGAACGTCTCACGATTTCACGCTGAGATCGAACGCCGCGGCGACGACTTTTGGTTGATCGACCTTGGCAGCACAAACGGAACACTATTGAATGACAAGCCAATGAAGGGCGAATCATTGTTGAAGGAAGACGACAGAATCGCGTTCGGAGGCTCGAGTGAGGTCGTCTTCAAACGCAGAAAGGAAGAAGCCGCCGGATCACCGAGCTTGGCATCGGATGCGGCCGCGGGCATGACATCGAGTCCGTCCGGGATACCGCCCGTCGGACGAGGAAGTGTGAATCTTCCGACCGGAGCCGCGGCCGGAAGTCCCGCTATGCCGGACACGGCAAGTGCTGCAAACGCGGCGGTGGCCGCTTCCGGACCAAGCTGGATGCTTCTTATTGCTGGTGGTATTTGCGGCTTGGCCCTTGTATTCGTCGCGGCTGCCGCGATCTTTTATTTCACACGCGAAGAAAAATGCCAGGCTCGGGCAGTCATCACGAAGCCTGAATCGGGCGATACGATCGTTGAGGCCGTGGATGTCGAGGCGAAGGCCGAAGACACCGAATGCGTCGTCAAAGCGATCTATACGATCGACGGTGAAGCCGTTGCCGAATCAACGGATCCACCTTATTCCGTCTCAATTGACCCAAAGGATTTTCCGCAATTTGCGGACGGCCTCGATCACGATCTTCAGATCGTATTGATAGACGAAAAGGGCCAATCAATTTCACAGCAGAACTCTGTCATTCTGGCGTTCGAAACTCGCGAGATAAAAAAGCCGGAGGAAGATACGGCGCCGATCATTACCGCCGGCGATCAAAGCAAAGCATCAATAAAACCGACAGCGAAGGCATTATCACTTCTCGATATCAAGACCATGGCGGACAATCTGGTCAAACAGTTCCCGGCGCGGTACCAATACGATCTTTCAAACCCCGAACTCCTGAAAGACGTCCGAAAACGCACCGCCGAATATGCTCAACCGGGCTACTATCAAAGGGCCGTCTCCTTTAAGGATACGATCAACGTTGCGTTCGTCCGGGAACAGAACCTCGACGCCCCTTTCGGATTCATACTTGCCATGAGCCGCAGCAAATTCTCGCCGGCACGTCAAGGAACTGAGGAAGGGCTCTGGCGAATACCAACCGAACTTGTTACCGCCAACGCATACAACGGCACATGCGGTACCGAAACCCTTTCCGACCCGTCGCAGGATTGTTCGGCAAAGGCTACCGCATTGTATATGAAAGCGATCGTTTCGGGCGTATTCGAGGGCGATGTGGTTTATGGCGCAGCTGCCTTTGGCAAATCGCCGCAGGATGCCGCAGAGTGGAAAGCAAGTTTGCCGGCGGATCGTTCGAATATCTGGAACTCGATAGCATCGCCGCAGGAACGAGATCAGGCGATCAGATTCTTTGCGGCCGGTATAGTTGCTGAGAATCCCAATAAATTCGGGCTGGATAAGGATCGACCGCTGTCGGAGCTGTATCGTGCTGCCCTTTGACCTTCCTTGGAATAATTTCATTAATATCAGTTCAATCGGCGTAAGATATAATGGGATGGTCGAATAATGGAGATCACGCTAACATATCCAACCCCTGACGGCTCAGAAACGATCCCGCTTGAAGGCGAGCGGACGACATTTGGCCGCGGCAGCGAAGCAGGTCACCGATTTGATGACGGGGGCCTGTCCCGCATCCACGCCACCATATACCGGGAGGGTGACAATGTTTGGGTCGTTGACGAAAACTCGACAAATGGGACATTCGTAAACGGTGAGCCGACGCGTCCCAGCGGGACACCCCTAACGAACGGCGATACCGTGAAAATCGGGAATACGACCACGCTGAAGGTGCGTTTTGCGGAAATCGAAAACGATCAGGACCCTCCTATCCTTGCGTCGGAAGCCGCGCGCTCCGTGTCCGCTGCGCCGACATCGTCAACTGGTTCATTCAACTTCGTGCCGCTTGCAGTCATTGCGATGGCCTTGTTCGTGATCAGCGTTTCGGCCGTGATTATCGGGATGACGGTTTCCTCCGGCGGCAGCGGCGACCGCAATGACTTAGTTGTATCCAACACGGGCGATGATGAGATCGACGATGACGATCCGGAAGAAGTGTCAAATTCCAAGGGATCGTCCGAAGTGCAGCCGAGAATTGGAGTTCCAGCCAATATTTCTTTGGAAAGCAACGAACTGGATCAATTGCCAAGCCCTACTCCGTTCCCATTAACTTCTCCTATTGTCCCGACGAAGGTTTACCTTGAAATGACGGAATCAGAGCGCCGGCAATACAATGAAGCAAAGGCAAGGTCTGTTGCACAGATCATAGGCAACAACAGCAGCGAGGCGATCCCATCCGCCGCGATCGACAAGATCAAGTATTGGACGGACGCCTACGCAAGGCGCACTAAAGTGAGGCCGCTTGGTACGTGCAAATTTGGCGACAACCTGCAGGTCACCTATGAGAGGGCAAGCAAGAACGCACCATTCATCGTGCGTGCATTCAACGAAAAGGGGATAGATGCGCGGATCGGATTGTACCTGGCTATGATCGAATCGGAGCACTGTGTTTGTCTCCAGAGCCGTACCGGGCCGCTCGGGATGTTTCAGTTCACCAAGTCAACGGGCGAATTACACGGTCTCCACACTAAGCCGGGAGCCTCACCGGCGAACCCCGACGAACGCTGTGAACCCGAACCCTCGGCGAGAGCCGCCGCCTCATATATGAAGGCCCTGACGGGGCGATACGGAACGGGCCCGTCAAGCGTCCCGCTTGCAATTGGAAGTTATAACAGCGGCGAAGGCGGATTGAGTAAGAACCTGCAAGTTGCTTTGAGTTCGAACGAGGGCCTGCCTCGCGATTTCTGGACACTTATTGCAAATGGCGACAAACTATCGAAGCAGTTTAAAGCAGAAAACTTCAAGTACGTCCCGAAATTCTTTGCGGCGGCGATAATCGGGGAAAACCCGCAGGACTTCGGGCTTTCCCTTCAGCCGATATCAACATATACAAAATAGTGTGACATTGGGCTGACGGCAAAGTGATTCAGCAGCGAAATATGACTGACCTTTGGCTAAATTACGTTGACGAATTTGACCGGGATCAAAGGGTACAGGTTGACCACGATAGTTTTTCGATCGGGCGACATTCTGATAACGATATATGCGTGCAAAACAGCAATTTGTCGCGTGATCACGCACAAATAGCCCGTGAAGGCAGCGCGTTTTTTATTAGCGACCTCGGCTCGAGCAACGGCACGCAGCTCAATGGCAGCCGTCTGACGCAGCCCCAGTTGCTCTCGGATGGAGACAAGATCGATCTGGGCGGCGGCCTCGAGATAACAGTTGAGTTGAGCGAAAAAGTTTCGGACGCAATTGATAAAACATCTGAGGCCGCCGCGAGTTGTGAAAACGTTCCCTTTGCGAACACATCGGCGCCCCCCATGCCGCATCAGGGGCTCGGGATACCCTCGATCGTGTTCTATATTGCTCCGATATTCGCGGTATCGATCCTTATACTCGCGGTGGGCATAATGTATCTTTTCAGCCCAACAACAAAAGCGAACAAGGAACCGGCTACCGAACGCTCTAATGAGATCGAAAGCGATTCAACTGAGCAGAATGCAAACGACGAACCCGATACACACAAGCCGAAGCTAAGTCCAGAAGGATCTAAAGATCCGCTGAACCTCGGTGACGCCGCTACGCCGGCACAACTGCCTAAGATCCCTAGTGAGATCGAACGGGTCGAAGATAATGCAAAGTCCTTTCTCAGAGGTATCGCCCAAAATGACCAGACGGCCTTTCTGACGACCGAACAGGCGACGCTGGTAAGCAAGAAGATCAAAGAAATGAGCCTTAAGAAAGCTCTTTCGGAAAACTTAACGTCCGCTGCCAAAAGTGCAGGGCAGATACGTGCACTTGCTCAGACAAAGAATCTAAGCCCACAGTTCGTAGCCGCGGCTGCAATTTCGCGATTGGACGGCCAGTCCGGCGACGTACTTCAAACGGCCGAGGAGATGATCGAGGTGCTGGACAAGCTCGGGACCTCGATAGGGAACGAACGTTCGGACGACGCACTGTTGATGATCGCGGCCTACAGACAAGGCGAGGCGGGTGAATTCCTTAAAATGCGCAACATGCTCCAGGCGCTTGCAAATCAATTCCCCGAGAGCAGCCGATCAATTCGATCTATATGGTTCTTGCGCGAAAACGGAAAGATAACCGAAGCTGAATTTGACTCGGCAGTTCGATTTCTTGCGGTCGGCACGATCGCGCAAAATCCCAAAGTCTTTAACGTCAAAGCAGAAGCACAGAAATTTTAACGAGGTTGGCCCAAGCGTGAAACGGTCAAGGGTATAGCTGCTATGGATGAACAAAATTGGGTCACAGGAAAGGTAACCCTCGCGATACGCGGCATACCGGTGGAAATGGAATTGACGGTTCCCGCTACACCCGTCAAACCCCATCGCATGCTTCCGGTCTTTCAAAAAATGACCAATTCAATAGTTGGCCTAAGCGTCGAGGAGGCGGAAGCTCAAGGCAAATCGATCTCGTGCAAAGCGGGGTGCGGCGCCTGCTGCCGGCAGCCAGTTCCCATCACGGAGGTCGAAGTCTATCACATAGCCGAACTTGTCGAAGCTATGCCCGATCAGCGCCGGAAAGAAATAATAAAACGATTTACCGAAGCCGTCGAACATTTCTCAAAATTGAATTGGTTCAAGAGGATACACGATGTTACCGAGAGTGCGCAAAACGAAAGCCCTAAAGCCGCAGCCGAGATGGTGAACAACGTCACGATGGATTATTTTCGCGAAGGAATCCCGTGTCCGTTTCTCGAGAATGAATCATGTTCGATCCACGAGGCACGTCCATTGTCGTGCCGGGAATATTTGGTGACGTCGCCGGCCGAAAACTGCCAGTCACCTAATGCCAAGAATATTAGCCGAATAGATCTAATGTTAAAGCCTTCAAGAAGCCTGCGTGCTCTCGGGGATGAACGGTTTTCTGCCTCAGGTTTCCTGGGCTACGTGCCCCTGATACGCGCGCTCGAACTCGCCAGGGAGTTTCCGGAAAATTATCGGGAAGAAACAGGCCAGCACTGGGCGGCAGCATTCTTCGATCGACTTGTAAAGATCGGTTCCGCAAATCCATTTTCGGACACCCGCAACGTGAGAAAACAAAAGAAGAAATCAAAGAGACAAAAACGCTGAAGTTTCAGAATTTAACTAAGTTATCGGTTTCTATGTTTACTAATTCCGAGAGTAGTTTTACTATTTACGTCTAATCCTGTTATGAGCAAATATCGAAAGATTGTATGGAACGAAGGGATGCTTCTTACACCGCATCACTTCCAACAATGGGATAATTACTTTGAAGAACTTGTAAACTCGCGGTTTAGATCCGCGATGGCCTATGAATACGGCGTTTTGGAACTGACGGTAAACAATGAAGCGATCGCCAATGGAGATTTTCAGGTAACGACATGCCGAGCAGTAATGCCGGATGGTTTGTTCATAAACGTCCCGGACGCCGAAGCGGTTCCTGACCTGCGGCCGGTTGGAGAACATTTTTCGCCCGAAGCGGCCCGATTGGGAGTGCATCTAGCGATCCCGGCGAAGAAGATAGGTGAGGCTAATTTCCAGGCAAACGGAGCTAAATCCAACATCAACCTCCGGTTTTTGCAGGAAGGTACGATGGTGAAGGATGAAACAAGCGGATCGAATGAACAGCCGCTCGCCTACGCCAAGAGCAACCTCCGGCTCATTTTCGATGATGAACTTCGCGACGGCTTTACCACGATCAAGATCGCGGAACTTGAGCGCACCGCAACGGGGCAATTGAAGATCTCAGAAGAATATATTCCACCAATTCTTCGTTCGAGTGCTTCACCGTGGCTTGCGAATATGATGCGGCAGCTTGTGGAGATCCTGATAACAAAAAGCTCCAGTCTTGGCGAACAACGGCGACAGCGAAACGCGTCTTTAGCGGATTTCACGACCTCCGAGGTTGCGATATTCTGGCTGCTTCATACGATCAATTCGTCGATTCCATCAATGGCGCATTACTTTCGATCGCCGGTGCTGCATCCGGAGAAACTATATCTTGAATTAACGGCATTGATCGGAAAGCTAATGACATTTTCGGTGGAATCTTCGCCGAAGGACATTATCAAGTATGATCACGACGACCTCTATCTGACGTTTAGCACATTGTCAACGCAGCTGAAGGAATTGCTTGAAACTGTTATCCCCAGCCGGTGTGTGCCGATAATCCTCGAGAAAACTCGGGACACGCTATACGTTGGCCGAATCGACGACGAACGCTTATTGAAGGAAGCGGGTTTCTATCTCGCAGTTCGATCGCAGATGCCCGAATCGAAACTGATCGAGGGTGTACCGCGCGTGGTCAAGATCGCATCTCGTGACGTGATAGATTCCGTTATCGGTTCAGCGCTGCCTGGCGTAGTCCTGACATATTCGAATCCGCCACCGGCACCGATCCCAGCACGTGTTGGTTTCAAATACTTTATGCTCGATACGATCGGCCCCTATTGGAACGGCATAAAGGGATCGAAAGTAGTGGCCGTATACGTGCCGGATGAGATCCCGGACGAAAAGTTGGAAATGTATGCGGTAAAACCTTAATCGGATATCACGCGAAACGCGTTCAAATTTATGAGCGACCGAGCCTCCAAGAATGACCTTGTCACGTTTGCCGGACCGATATTCGATCTAATCCTACGGCTGAAAGCCGGCATTGTCGCCCCGTCAAATGAACTGCGCCCGCAGATAGTCTCGCTGCTGGCTGACTTTGAGAAACGCTCAGAACGGTATCGCTTCAACCACAAGATAATCCAAGTCTCAAAGTTTGCCTTAGCTGCGTTCGTCGATGAAACGGTCTTGACGAACAATTTCCCTCTAAAAAACGAATGGGAGCGAAATCCGATACAGTTGGAGATCTTTGGCGAACAACTTGCCGGCAATAAGTACTTCGAGAAGTTGGAGGCAATGCTGAAGCAAATCGACGTTACACAGGACGCCGTTGAGATCTATTACGTTTGTATGCTTCTTGGGTTCAAAGGCCGGTACGCGGTATATGAACAGGAGAAACTTTTGGCCACGATGCAGGCCACGGCCAATTCACTGGTGAAAGTCGGTAAGATCAAAGCGGTCGAGCTTTCGCCGAACTGGCTTGCGAACGACCAGCCCAAACCGCCCGAAAAGCGCGGGATGCCGATCTGGGCAAAGGTGGGAGCTTTTGGAGGCCTGGGCCTAGCGTTTATTGTTTACTTTGTGATGTTTTTGATGTCTTCGAAATTTCTGCAGGATACGGTTGAGGCGCTGCAGCAGTAGCCGGTTTGATCATTGAGATATGAGTTCGTGGCATTTTGACCAACTTAAATATGCGATCGGCTTCGGCGGCATAATGTCGTTCTACGGGATCGCTTCGCTGATCGTGTGGGTACTCGGATCCAAAATGGGGTACCAGACATCCGAAACCGTTGTAATTATCGCGCTGGTATTGCTCACGATGCCGTTTGCGCTTGTGATCGGCTTTGTAGCTTCGCGACGTAAGAAGAAAAGGCTGAAAGCTGAAGCCGAAGCGGAGGAACAGGCAGCGGCCGAACGAGCGTCGGCCGAAGCAGAGTCGCCGGGAACGCAAAAGCTCAGCACTCCGGTGGGCGATTTCACCGACATAAACGGTGGCGCCCAAGAGGTCGTTCAGTTTCTAAAGTCCTCTAATTTGGGTGTGGGAGGAAAAGATGCCGTTTATTCGCTCCCGTGGTACCTCATCGCCGGCGGCCCTAAAACTGGTAAAAGTTCGCTGATAATCGGTTCGAACCTAAATGTCCAAACACTTCCAAGCCAGCGACAATCAGAGCAAAAATTCGTTCGTCCCACAACGTCGGTGGATTGGCGGGTTACCGACAACGCAGTTTTTATCGATACGGCCGGTCGCTACCAAAAAGAAGGTGTTGACGGCGATGAATGGTCTGCACTGCTCGATACCATTAAGAAGAATCGCTCGAACAGGTCGCTTGACGGATTTCTCCTGGTAGTAAATCTTGAGAACGTCCTGAATTCAAACGAACGTGAGGTCGAAGACTCAGCAAAACTTTTGCGGACACGGCTCGATGAAGCGACGCAGCGGTTGAAATTGAGATTCCCGGTATACCTCGTTTTTACCAATGCAGATGCGATCGAGGGATTTCGCGACTCATTCTCCGCGTCTAAGGACGAAGGCAGGAACCTCGTTTGGGGATCAACAATACCCTTGGAAAAGTCGGATAATGCGCAGGCGATGTTCGACACTGAGTTCGAGATCCTGCACAACTCGCTTATGAAGCGGCGTTTGATGCGGTTGTCGGCTCCATTTCCTCCGGTTCGTCAGCTAAGGATATTCAATTTCCCACTCCATTTTGGCGCGGCACGCCGCAAGATCGGCGCATTTGTGGCAACACTGTTTAGACCGAATCCTTTTAGTGAGAACCCGTTTTTACGAGGATTTTACTTTACAGCTACTCCTTCATCTGCCAATCGTAATCCTAAGTCGCCTCAAGGTACGGGCAACAGTTATTTCACTGAAAGGTTTCTTCACGATGTCGTCCTGCGGGACAAGGATCTGGTGAGGACGTTCCTCGCCCAGCGACAGCGACCGCCGATCCTTGGATGGCTTCTTACGATGATGGGCGTTTTAGCCACTATTTCATTGATCGTCATATCGGGCGTTTCCCTTTTATCCAATCGCCAATTGCTTGGGGACGCAAAAGACCGAGGAGCTACGGTCGTTAAGATACAGCAGAATGATGCCGGTAAGAACCCACTCGAAAAGGGCCCGGATGAAACCGTTCGCGAAATGAATGCGCTCGACGATCTTCGACAATTGATGGTTAGATTGGACGAATACGAACGGAACGGGGCTCCGTACTATATGCGATTTGGCATGTATTCCGGGGATAATATATTCAAACGGAGGCTCCTGCCGATTTACATGGGGTCGATCGAACAGCGGTTCAAGGTACCAACGATCAGACAGGTCGAGTCAGAATTGCGTAAATTTGCTTCGAGCCAGCCGGTGGCGAATCCTGCGGCACTCACGGATCAAGAAGAACAGAATCTGGAAAAGAAGTACGATCTTTTGAAGGCCTATCTGATGCTCACGAATGAATACAACGAGCGGGCCGAGGCGTCGAGCATCGCGACCGCGTTTAAGGAATATTGGGTTGCAGAATCAAAACTCCCGGTAAGTCTTCATTTGACGGCAGAACAGCATCTGGACTTTTGGTCGAAACAAGTAAAACGCGACGACGATGATTATCGGTTCCCGAGAATTGTCGGCGACCAGAAACTCATTGCCGACGCCCGACAAAAACTTCAGGCATTTCCGGCGATCCAGCGATATTACAAACGAAAGATCACCGAGGTTTCCAAGGAAGTCGAAGCTGCAAACGGCCCGATCAACGTCGTAAATATTCTTACTAACAATGCCGCCGAAACCGGCATTTTAGAGGGCAGCTATACGGTTCCGGGTGCCTATACCAAGGCCGGAAACGAGCTGATGAAAACAAAGATCAATGAGGCTTCGGAAAAACTAAGTGAAGATGATTGGGTGATGGGTGAACCGGGGAAGAAATCGACGTCAGCAGCTACAGATACAGCCAAGATACAAGAGCGATATGAACGGGACTATGCAGATCATTGGCGAAAGCTCGTTCAAAACGTTGACGTTGTCCAGTACAAAAATAAAACAGACGCCGAAAACGCCCTCGATGCATTACGATCGCAAGGCTCGCCAATGAAGATACTGCTTCAGGAAATTGCCAAAAATACAAACCTTTCGGCAAGGGACCAGGGAGCGGGCTGGTGGGAGTGGATAAAGAGTTGGTTCGTCACGAGCCAAAAAACCGAAACTGGCGGGAATACACAAGTCGAAAAGGAGTTTCGGCCGCTGTTCGCTTTCATGGGAAAGAAAGATGACCCCGCTAGCGGCCAAATCGAGAAGTATGGCGGCCAACTTAACGAAGTCTTTAAGAAAATGGAAGGGCTCGATGAGGATGAATTCCAAGAAGCGGGCAAGCAGGTCGAGGGAAAATCGGACCCGATCCGACTAGCCGATCGTGAAGGCAACATTTCCGATCTTGTAAAAGGATTTAATGAGACCCCATCAGGCCAGGAACTAGCCTCCCTCCTCGAAGAACCGCTGGGCAGGCTGCGAGAACTACTCGGTGCGGATGCAAAGTCGCAGTTGGCAAAACAATGGACTCTTCAGATACTGCCTGCGGCAAGGGAGATCGAAAAGGGTTACCCGTTCGACGAAAGCACGGCGGATGCTGACCTCACCAAACTGACCGCCTTCCTGAATCCGGCGGACGGTAAGCTGAGCAAATACTACAAGGGTATTTCCAAGTATTTTGAAGATCAAAACGGCCGACTGAAACTTAAGGAAAATAGCGAGATCAAGTTCAGTGACGAGTTCATTCTTTATCTGAATAATGCGTTCCTATTGCAAAAAGCATTGTATGGCACGAGCCCTACGCCAAAGTTTGATTACGAATTCCGCATTATGCCGGTTAAGGCCGCGTTAGTGGAAGTAACGCTTGACGGGCAGCGTGTAACGTCCGAAGGAACTGCATCGATCAAACAGACATTCCCTGCCGGCACATCGACCGAGACCGGAGTTTTTGTCAATTTTGTGTCGTCGTCAACGTCGGCCACGCCGCCGCCGATTCCGTCAAATTCGGCAAATTCCGCGAATTCCAACGTCGATACTGCGGGTACGCCTGCAAAAGTCCGGAATGAGCCGGCAGGCGGACAACTTCGTTTTGCCGGCACTTGGGGCCTATTTAAGTTCGTTGACGCCGGCCAGCCGCAAAAGCAAGCGGGCGGGCAATATCGATTAACCCATACACTTGGAGGAAAAAGCATAAGTTCGGAGATAACTCCGAGCGGAGGCGACCTGTTCGACAAAGCGATATTTCGAACGCTTAGGGCACCGGAGAGTTTATTGAAGAAACCGACGTGAAAGAGCCGCAGGTAATTAATTATGAACAACGCTAAGCTGCAACTGGACGCCGGGAATTTGAAGGAAGCGGTCGAATCAGCCGTTGCCCTCGTAAAGACCAATCCAACGAATGCCGCCGCACGAACCTTTCTTTTTGAACTGTCGTGTTTTTCGGGGGATTGGGACCGGGCCGAGAAACAGCTTGACGTCATCGGGCACCAAGACGTTAACGCGATGATCGGATCGCGAATCTACGTTCAAAATTTTCAAGCTGAGCGGGCCAGAATGAAGCTGTTCGCGGATGGATTGAAACCAGATTTTCTAATGCCTCCGCCAGTTTATGTCGAAGAGCTTTTAGCCGCAAACAATCGGATCCGTGAAGGGAATATCGCTGAAGCCCGCGGAGAACTTGATTCCGTAGAAGAACAACGCCCGGCGTTTCCGTGTTCCGTTAACGGGAATTCTTACGCCGACCTTCGAGACTACAACGATCTGACAATGTGTGTTTTCGAGGTCATATTCAAGGATTCCTATCTTTGGCTGCCCTTTGAACACGTTGTAAAGATCGAGTTTTCAGATCCAAAGACACTGCGCGATCTATATTGGATCCAGGCCGAGGTCGAATTGACCAATGGAACTAAGGGAGAAATGTTCCTTCCCGCTCTCTACTCAGGTTCATGGCGGAGCGAAGACGACAAAGTTCGCCTCGGAAGGATGACTGATTGGCGGGATATTGGGAATGATGTATTTATCGGCGAAGGCACCAAACTATTTTGGATGGATGGACACGACAAATCTATTTTGGACATTCGCAGCCTGGAATTTAAGCGTGAGGACCCGGCTGCATAAGATATTTGGTGATTTCCACAGACATTCGGTATAGAATATGGATATATACAAGCGCAGTTGATTGTTTTCACCTTGGTTTCCTTTTAGAACGAGGAG
>JBAUGL010000100.1:0-85258 GCA_049679665.1 Pyrinomonadaceae bacterium
AAAGCGATTACGTTACGACAACCAGCCTTACGGACAAATTTTCGATCTTATTAGCGAAATGGTTTACCAAAATTTCGCCAACTCGCATTCAACGATCGGATCGATGGAAGATCTTGACGACGCCACCGTGGATGACCTCCTTGAGTTTTTTCGCGTGTATTATGCACCGAATAATGCTGTTTTGACGATCTCCGGCTCGTTCGATCGTAAAACCGCGAAGCAACTGGTTGAGAAGTTTTTCGGCGATATACCTAGCCAGCCGCTACCGCCGGTCCTCAATGTTACGGAACCACCCGAAGTCGCTGAGAATTACCGCAAATGGGAGGATAAACTCGCTCCGTTTCCCGCGTTCCTGATCGGATGGAAGATACCGCCGCGTAGGACGCGTGAGTTCAACGCACTTTATTTGGCGGGAAAGACACTATATGACGGAGATAGCTCGAGGCTGTATCAACAACTTGTAAAAGGTGACGAGTCCATAATTCAACTATTCGGATTTACCGATGAACGCCGCGGACCATCCAGCATTTACATCGGCGCGATCCCTAAGCCGGAAAAGGACTTGAGTCAGATTCGTGACGCAATTATGCATGAGATCAGCATGCTTGCCGAACACGGCCCCAGCGGGGACGAGATGCAAAAACTTCATAATCAGCTTATCAATGACGCAGTTCGGCTCAGGCAATCGTCGATGAGCCGTGCGCAAAATGTTGCGGAATACGCTCTGTACGATGGAAATCCCGCACTTATTAATTCCGAACTCGAAGAGTTGCTGTCGATCTCCTCGGAAGAGATCAGAAAAGCTGTCGGGGAGTTTGTGAATAGTGAGAATCGGGCGCTTTTGGACGTAGTGCCTGCGGGTAACGGTTAGAGTCTCGTGCAACCAAATGACTACAAAACCCCAATTGATATCTGCCCCCGAACCGCTGGCACCGGTGCCCTTTAAAATCCCAGAGCCGTTCGAAACTAAGCTCGCAAACGGTTTGAAGGTCGTTTTGTTTTCAGATGATCGCTTGCCGTTAATCAGTCTTCGCCTGGCGTTTGGATCAGGCGACGCGGCTGACCTGGAATCATCAGGAGCCGTTTCGAGCGCGACTGCATCGATGATCACGGAAGGGACGCAGAACAGCTCTAGCAGGCAGCTCGCCGAACAGATCGAACGCCTCGGCGCCTCTATATCAGCCAGTTCATCTGATGATTTTACGATAGTTGGGGCGTCCGCTCTTTCATTGTACACGTCAGAAGTGCTTCGGCTGATAGAAGAGATTCTGCTCACTTCAAATTTTCCCGAGACCGAAATTGATCTATATCGACGGAACACCCTTGAGCATCTGAAGTTCCAGCGATCGCAACCAAATTTCCTCGCCAGCGAACACAGTGCCCGACTTCTTTTTGGTGAGCATCCATATTCGAAGGTTAGTCCGACGCCCGCAGACGTCGAAAGGCTGACCCGTGGTCGACTTCTTGAATTCAAACGGAAGCACTATGTCCCTAATAACGCTACTCTTATTATCGTCGGGGATATAAATCAGTCAGAATTGCTGAGGCAAGTCGAAGAACGGTTCAGCGGCTGGCAGCAGTCGGAAGTACACGAAGATCAGCCATTCGCCATACCGGAACGCGTCGAACGTTCATTGACCATTGTCGATCGACCGGGATCTGCGCAATCTAACATCGTGTTGGCTAACATCGCTATCGAACGCGATAACGAGGATTACTTCCCATTTCTTGTGATGAATCAGGTTCTTGGTGCTGGTGCATCGTCCCGCGTTTTTATGAACTTGCGCGAGGAGAAGGGATATACATATGGCGCTTATACGAGATTCGATGCCAAGCGTCTGGCCGGCGATTTTGAGGCAACCGCGGAGGTTCGGACAGCCGTAACAGGTGATTCGCTCAAGGAATTTTTCTTCGAGCTTGATCGTATTCGAACTGAAAAGGTATCTGATGAAGAACTCATCGACGCCAAGAACTTTCTGACGGGCGTATTCCCGATTCGGGCCGAGACACAGGAAGGACTGACCAATCTGATCGTTACGCAATACCTGTATGACCTGCCAGCGGACTATCTTCAGACCTACCGTGAACAAGTTAGCGCAGTAACGGTCGAGGACGTTCACCGAGTCGCGAACAAATATGTCAATCCGCAGCATGCGGCTTTGGTCATTGTGGGCGATGCTGGTGAAATACTGTCGCAGGCCTCCGCGTTTGCCGAAACAGTCGAAATCTTTGACACTGAAGGGAACGCGAAAAGCATGGTGGATTATTCAACTACTCCTGACGGCGAGCCTGCCAATGCCGCAGGCAATTGGCTCTTGACCCTCGATTTTCAGGGACAGTCGCTGCCAGTCTCGATGACGCTTCAGCAAGATGGCACAGGTGTGAGCGGTTCGATCGAAACCATGCTCGGTACAGGGAGAATTTCAGAGGGGTCGCTGGCTGGTGAAAAGCTTTCAGCAACCGTCATTACGGAAATCCAAGGCGAACAGGTGGAATTTGAAATAAATGGAAAAATAGCTGGCGATTCCTTAACGGGTTTGATTACGACTCCGCTTGCACCCGATCCGCTTCCGTTCAACGGCAGTCGCTCGGTTTAAATCACGCGCGAAAATAGATCGCTTCGACGGCGGGATCCTCTGCGCCTTCAGGAGAAACATTTTTCATCGCCAGCGTTAATGTGGCATCACCAGGTGCAACTGTTATCCGCCAACCCCAGTCCGGATTGTCCGGAACAGTATACCTACCCTTTAAGTCCGCGTTGCCCTGTGAGTCTATTTTTCCAGCTAACATCATAAGCGTGTGTGCCGAATGCCACGAATCGGTCCATACGCCACTTGCTGTGTTCGATTCAGGAGCACCGCTCAGCAGCATGATCCCGGATTGCAGCTTGCCTTCATAAACCCAAACGTATTCAAATTCGATAATTTGTCCATTCGCCCTCAAGGTAACCTGCATCGTCGAGTCCGATTGCTTCAACGGTTCGGGAAGCCATGTCAGCCAAAGACTATTTTGCCCTTTCCATTTTCCGGCTAGGCTAGCCAAGATCTCATTAACGCTCATGACAACAAAGAATATCACAGGCGATCGGCGGCTGTCTGGAGGGAGTTTTGAGAAGCGCGTGAGGTCCCGGCTTTCGGAGAAAGCCGTACGAGTCGATCCGCAACTCAAAACTTCTTGTGGAGGGCTGACTTTTCGCTAGCTGGCACGTCTTAACCGAACTGCCGAAGAATCACCTGCCTGCCTCTGAAACTCTTGCAAATACGCTATAAAGCTTGACCCGGCCTGTTTGGACAATTCGTCCGCGCGGCAGTTCATTACTGAAACACACTCGGAATCCGTTGACAGACCGAGCTCGCGACCGAGAGCTCGGATCATCGAAAGTTGTTTCGACGTGACCATATCGCGTAAATTCTTCGCGATCGGGTCGGCAGGAAACCTGATGGCGGTATCCAACATTTCTGCCTCGCTTTGGATGTCGTCGAATTCTTTTTTATAGAGGTCGCGTGCAATTCCGAATTTCACTGCTGCGCGTTTCAGACCATCGTGTTCGGCCTTTTTGATCCCCATTTCACTGTCGGCCGATCCCGTCCCAATTCCTTCGCGGGTGACCCCGTCGATCGTGATAGCAACGGTGATGGTCATAATACTTCCTATCACATTGATCTCTTTCACTGTATGCGCCCAATTCGGGGCAATTTCATCAAGGATATCTGCGACCGTGTGCCATTCGACGTAGTCAACGACCTTAGTTTTGCCGCCGCGGTGCCATCGTGCTTCACGATGCCGCACAAGATGTGGTTCGACGTTGCGTCTGAGTTCGCGAAGTATGTCGGAAAAACGCACAACATTACTCTTATCACTGCCGTCTTCGGCCGTAACCGATTCCTGCATCTGCAGTTCTAATTCTGTGTTTTTCATTGTTTTCTCCATAAATAGCTCTTTTGTCCTTCGCAGCGTCCTCAACAAACGTTATTTCAATTAGTCGTGCCATCTATGAGACAGTGTATCACCATCATATTATTGTTGCAAGGGTGAAACAAGGTCTTGCATTTAAAATTTTCGTGTGTTATGTTTTATCTATGAAATGCCGCGTGCATGTATGACACGCACAGATCCTGAACGTTGGAGGCAAAAAATGGGCTTCAAAAATGACAATCTGATCAACACCATGGAACTCGGCCGTGCCGTAAAGCGCCGCCGAGAAGAACTCAGTTTGAGCTTGCGCGATGTGGCCGATTTAACCGGCGTGTCGGCATCAACGCTTTCTCGCATCGAGAACGGAACGGGAAAACCCGATGCAGATAATATCGCGAGGCTCACCGGATGGTTGGATATGCCGGTCGATCGGGTAATGAAAATGCATTCTCCCGACGAAGTGGAGCCGGTAGTATATTATCCGCATGAAGCGACGCCGGAGATCGTAGAGGCACATTTGAGAGCGGACAGGAAACTTTCGCCAGAGACGGCTAAAGCGTTATCGGAGTTGTTTCGCGTTGCATACAATCAATTCAGTAAATCAGAAAAGCTATAAACAAAGAGCCGATCCGGCAAGGACAAGGATGTTACGATGGAGAATGAAACGACCAACGGTTTCGCGATAGATACCACATTTGTCTTGTTTTTCTTAGCGGTCGAACTCGGTAGGACGATCGATAATTTCGGCTTCGATTCCGTCTTAATGGTAGCGGCTCTCGGAATGTTGCTCGTATTTCCGTATTTTTTGGCTGTTAAAGACGATCGACCGAGGTTTTTGAGTTGGCTGGCGGGGCGTTCGCTGATTGCGGTATTTGCGGTTATGATCGGGTTGGCATTTCGGCAATCGCTCGGCGTACTGTTGCCGGAAACCTTTCGGTTCTTGCCGATGACGCTCCTCCTCGTCACGGCAATGGTCAGCTGTTTTATCCAGTTTTACGGATTTACAAGATTTCGCTTCGCCAAATAGGCAAAAGGCGGTATGCGAAAAAGAAGATCCGCAAGTGTTCGGGAACATTTTGCGGATCTTTGTATTCTTCGATCACGTTATACCGATTACGACTCGCCCACATCGTCGCTAACCAACTCATGAAGTTTCATCACTTGCTGTACCAATTGGAGATATTGAATTTGAGTAAGGGCCTGCGCGCCATCACAGAGGGCCTCCTCCGGGCACGGGTGAACCTCGATTATCAAACCATCGGCCCCAACAGCGACACCTGCTCGCGCTAGCGGGTTTACCAAATAATTATGTCCGGTCGCATGAGATGGGTCTACGATTATCGGCAGATGCGTCATTCGATGAACGGCCGGAACGACGGACAAGTCCATCGTATTGCGGGCATGATCTGCAAATGTCCGAATGCCGCGTTCACATAGAACAACATCGTAGTTGCCTTCGGACATTACGTACTCAGCCGCGAGCAGAAACTCATCAAGGGTCGCCGAAAGGCCTCGTTTAAGAAGTACAGGCTTTCGCGTTTTGCCAGCGTATTTCAAAAGCGAAAAATTCTGCATATTGCGAGCCCCGATTTGAATACAGTCCCCGTATCGTTCAACAAGATCAACACCGTTCTCATCCATTGCCTCGGTGACTATATTCAAACCAAACTTTTCGCGGACTTCCGACAGTAGTTTTAACCCGTCTTCGCCCATTCCCTGAAAGGCATACGGCGAAGTCCGCGGCTTAAATGCGCCGCCGCGAAAAAATTTAGCACCGCTGGCTGCAACCGTCTCTGCAACCGCGAAAACCTGATCGATGCTCTCAACCGCGCAAGGCCCGGCGATTATAGCGAGATCACTGCCGCCGATCGTCGCATTCCCGATTTTGACAACAGATTTTTCCGGTCGCAGATCTCTTGAGATCAGCTTGTACGGCTTAGTAACCCGTATCGCCTCGGCGACACCCGGAAGATTTTCGAAGTGCGTTGGATCGACGGATCCGCGATTTCCCGTGACACCGATAGCCGTACGGGTCTCTCCCGGCAAAACGTGCCCGCGGAATCCGAGAGCGTCAATGACCTCAACTATTCTTTCAATTTCCGACGCAGTAGCATCGGATTTCATAACTATAAGCATATATAAACAACGAAAGAGTAAACTTTAATTTTGATCAGGACCATTTGCAAATGGCAATAGACTTTCGAGAAACCGCGTTACCTTCTCTACAGAATCACCATTGGTGTCGGCACGTTCTATTTCAGCCACGATCGCTGACCCGACTACCGCAGCGTCCGCGTACTGCCATACCTCTTCTATCTGTTCACAGGTCGAGACACCAAACCCGACCGCAACAGGCAGATCCGTGTATCGTCGAGATCGACTGACCAAAGTTTTGGCACATTCGCTTGATGCTGAACGCGCACCGGTTACGCCGGCCCGCGAAATGGCGTAGATAAACCCGCGTGCGTTTACGCAAATGTCGGCAAGTCGTTCATCGCTTGTCGTCGGCGCAATGAGCGAGATCAAGTCTATTCCGTACTTCGCGAGGGCCGCGGATATCTCACGGGCTTCATGATCGATGGCATCTGTAATAAGAATTCCGTCAATACCTGCGCTATTCAATTCATCTAAGCGTTCCAGTAATCCAAACCGTAGTATCGGATTCAGATAGCTAAAGAGCACTATGGGAACCTCCGATCTCAGCCGAAAGTCTTTCACCATTCGGAGAATCGCGGCGAGATCCGTACCGTTTTCGAGGGCACGCTGCGAAGACCGTTGGATCGTAGGCCCATCGGCCATTGGATCGGAGAATGGAACCCCGAGTTCAATGACATCTGCGCCCTTTGCCGCGAGTGTCAGGGCGATCTCAAACGAAGTTTCCAAATCCGGGTCACCTGCCGTAACAAACGGAACAAAGCCCTTTCTGCCAGTCGAACGCAGGCTCTCGAATGTTTCGCGAATTCGACTCATGTTGTTAACTCCATTGCGGTTTCAAGGTCTTTATCGCCTCGGCCGGAGACGCTGACGACCATTATTGAACTCCGCGGCATTTCCGGCGCCGTCTTTATTGCGTGAGCTATCGCGTGAGATGATTCGAGCGCCGGAATGATCCCTTCCGTTTTTGAAAGTACCGTGAACGCGTCCAACGCCTCCGCGTCCGTAGCTGAAACATATTTCACACGGCCAAGATCGTGCAGGTACGCATGCTCAGGTCCGATCGAGGCGTAATCAAGACCCGCGGATATGGAGTGCGTCTTTGCGATCTGCCCGTTTTTATCCTGCAGGAGATAACTTTTTGTGCCCTGCAATACCCCAATAGTACCGCCGTGCATAAATCTCGCGGCATGTTCGCCGAGAGTGCTGCCTGAACCGCCCGCTTCAACACCAGTCATCTCAACATTATCGTCCTGCAAAAAGGGATGAAACAGCCCGATGGAATTCGAACCGCCTCCGACACAGGCAATAAGTGAATCCGGTAAACGATTCTCCTTTTCGAGTATCTGGGCTCGCGTTTCAACGCCGATCACGCTTTGAAAATCTCTAACCATAAGCGGATATGGGTGAGGCCCTAACGCCGATCCAAGCAAATAATACGTCGAATCCACGTTTGTAACCCAATCCCGCAATGCCTCATTTATTGCGTCTTTTAGGGTACGTGAGCCGGAATCGACGCCGCGTACTTCGGCTCCCAACATACGCATTCGGAACACGTTCGATTCTTGCCGGCGCATGTCCTCTGTGCCCATATAAACTACACACTCGAGGCCATAAAGGGAGCAAACGGTAGCTGTGGCGACACCGTGCTGACCCGCTCCGGTTTCGGCGATGATCCGCGTCTTACCCATCGATACTGCGAGCAGTATCTGACCGATGCAGTTGTTTATTTTATGGGCGCCTGTGTGATTAAGGTCCTCGCGTTTAAGATAGATCCGAGCGCCGCCGAGCATTTCGGTAAGGCGCCGCGCACCAAAAAGAGGCGTCGGCCTGCCGGAATATTCATAGAGAAGGCGATTGAATTCCGCGCGGAACAGTTGGTCCCGGCGGAGCTTAAAATAGGCGGCCTTCAATTCATCCAATGGAGCAGCAAGCGTTTCAGGTACAAATCGGCCGCCGAACGATCCCCAATAGCCATTTTCATCTGGTTCGCTTTTGATCATTATGTTCTCGCCTCGGCTATGAATTTTCTCAGTTTCTGGGAGTCCTTTTTTCCTTTTTCAGCTTCCACACCGCTGCAAACGTCGACGGCGAAAGGCTTCACAATTGAAATGGCGAGCCCGACATTATCTGGTGTAAGGCCTCCAGCCAAGTATAATTTAGGGATAAGTAAAGTTGTTCGTCTCGCGATCTCCCAGTCAAAAGTTGTTCCGCTTCCGCCGAGTTCATGCGGTGAAAATGCATCGAGAAGAACAGCGTCTAAACCATATGTCGTAACGATGTGCTGGTCAAAAGCGTGATTGACGCGGAACGCCTTGATGATCTCGAGGTCGGTCAGCATCCTCAGATTGCTCACATATTCTGGGGTTTCGTCGCCATGCAGTTGAATGCTATCAAGGCTGGCCAATTCGGCGGCCTCGACGACATCCACAATTGGCTCGTTGACAAAGACACCTACTTTGTTGACGCCGGCGGGCAGCTTCCTCGTTATGAATTGGGCTTTATCGGGGGTCAGATAACGCGAACTCTGTTTTACGAAATTAAAGCCCAACGCATCTGCGCCCAATTCGATTGAAAAAAGGGCATCTTTCAGAATAGTTATTCCGCAAATTTTTATCTTTGTCATGCTGATTCGGATACCGTTCGCATCCGACGAAGCTCCGCAGATGGATCGTCAGTTCGCATCAAACTTTCGCCGACCAAAAAGCCGTCATAACCTAACCCGTGCAGTCCCAATAATTGAGTGTGATCATATAGCCCACTTTCTGAAATCATTAAGGTTCCTGCCGGTTTATGGGCAATCAGTGTTCGAGAAGAATCCAGCGAGACTTTGAACGTGTTAAGGTCCCGATTGTTTACTCCTATTATGCGGGCGCCAATCGCAGCGGCCCGAAGCATTTCCTCGTTTGAATGAATTTCTACCAAAGCGTCCATTTTGCAAACGGTTTCGGCGATGTAATGAAATCTTCCAAGTTCGTCGTCCGTGAGGACAGCGGCGATAAGCAGGATCGCATCGGCACCCGCTACAGCTGATTCGTAGATCTGTACCTCGTCAACGATAAAGTCCTTTCTTAGCAAGGGCAAGTTCGTCGCGTTGCGGGCAGCCAAAAGGTCGTCCAATGAGCCCTTGAAATGATCCGATTCTGTCAGGACCGAAACCGCACATGCGCCACCCGTGTCATATTTCTGGATAACGTCTCCAATGTCAGCATCAATATTGATCGGTCCTTTCGACGGGGAAGCACGTTTGAACTCCGCAATGATGTTGACTTTGCCGTGGTCGGCAAGCGCTGACCTCAGTCGGTGCGGCGAAACGTCTCGCCGCGCGGCGCTCGCCCGATACTTCATTTCCGCGATATCGGCCCGCGAGATCAGATCACTGATCCGCTCCCGTTTTAAAGCGATTATTTTCGTTAAGTATGTTGGCTTCATCCGTTCGTTGCGGCAACCAATTCATTAAGTTTTCGAAGCGCCGCACCCGAAACCAGACTCTGACGCGCGACTTCAACAGCCGCCGAAATCGATTCTGCGAAACCGGTCAAAAAGATGGGGGCGGCCGCATTTGCGAGAACAAGGTCGGCCTCGGCAGACGAGATTCGGGCTCCTTCAAAAATTTCCAGAATCAACGCAGCACTTTCCTCCGGCGAACGCCTTATTGTTTCCACGCGACTCGTTTCACTCAACCCCAGATCGGCCGCGGCGATCTCGAATGTTCGGATAGTTTGACCAATGACCTCAGAAACAAGCGTCTTGTCATTCAAGGTTATTTCGTCCAATCCATCTCGTCCATGCACCACCCAAGATTTCTTTGTCCCAAGTCGGGCAAGGGCACTTGCCGTCCTTTCCACTAACTCTTCGTTCCAAACGCCGATCAGTTGATGCGGAGCGCCGGCTGGATTGCACAACGGCCCGAGACTATTGAATATCGTCGGTGATCCGAGCGCACTTCTGGCCGCCGCCAGGGCAGCTGATAGTGAATGGAAATTCGGTGCGAACATAAAGCATATACCGACTTCGTTAAGGCAGAATTCCGCCTTTCCCGCATCAACCGCCGGATTTACCCCCAATTTCGCAATCACATCGGCGCTGCCGGAAGCGCTTGTTGCCGAACGATTGCCATGCTTGGCGACGGGAACGCCTGCCCCGGCAACGACAAACGCCGCCGCGGTCGAAACGTTGAAGGTCTTGACAGCGCTCCCGCCCGTTCCAACCACATCAACGAACTGTTTGTGTTTCGATTGAACCTTCACCGCACGCCGCCGCATGATAGATGCAAATTCGAATATCTCGTTGGTTGTCACACCCTTATAGTTCCATGCCGACAGGAACGCCGACAATAGTTCGACGTCTGTTTCACGCACGATCGAGTCAAAGCATTGCTCACTCGCCTCGCCCACGAGTTCGGTTCCGTTGTGTATCATCTCAATATAGGTGCTAATTGATGGCATATTAACCAACGATGGCCTCTGCGATCTCGACTGCTTTCAAAAGTGCCGCCGCCTTGTTGACCGTTTCTTCGTATTCGAGACTCGGTACTGAATCGGCGACGATTCCCGCCCCGGCATGGACGTGGGCGACGCCTTTTTCTAACACAAGAGTACGTATAGCGATACAAGTATCCATATTTCCCGAATAATCAAAATAACCGACCGCACCTGCATAAACGCCCCGTGTCGTCGGTTCGAGATCCCGAATAATTTGCATCGCACGAACTTTTGGCGCCCCGGTGACCGTACCTGCGGGAAAACAAGATGCGATCGCGTCAAAGCGGTCCAGACCTGGACGAAGGCGTGCCGAAAGGGAAGTAACCATGTGCTGGACGTGCGAGTACTTTTCGACCGACATTAATTCAAGGACATCCACGCTGCCAAATTCCGCGACACGCCCTAGATCGTTTCTCCCAAGATCAACGAGCATCATATGTTCGGAAATCTCTTTAGTGTCGGCCAACATTTCGCCCGCGAGTAACTGATCCGCGGCGGCTGATTCACCCCGCGGCCGAGTGCCCGCAATGGGCCTGTATTCGAGCATAGAAGCTCGACAGCGGACCAACATCTCAGGGGACGCACCGATGATTGACCGCTCGCCGTTCCGCAACAAGAACATGTACGGCGATGGGTTCAGGGACCTAACTGCGCGGTAGATCGCTACATCCGTGGCCGATGTCGGTTTTGAAAAGCACTGCGAAAGCACGACTTGGTAACATTCGCCGGCGTCTATTAGTTGTTTGACAGTCCGTACGGCGTCTTCGAAGTCGTTCCGATTCCAGTTCGAGGCGACCGGACCGTTGATCCCGTTAGACCTCGCGGGAAGTTTTATCGAATCGTTTTCAAGGATCGAGGCAATGCTCTGATTTGTTTTCACCGCGTCTGCAAATAAGTGTTCGAGGCGGTTCTGATCGCCAAATGCTTCCTCTGTGAGTACCAGCGACACAATTTCTATGATCTGTTTGGCATGGTCGAAAGCAACGACCGAGCGAAAGAAAAACAGTACGGAATCGTCCTTCTGCGTCTCGACCTTATCACCCGACCGCAGAACAGGCTCAAACCACTCCGAGCAGTCATAGCCCAAATAGCCGATGGCACCACCGATAAAGGTCGGAAGATCTGGGTCCTCGATCGCCATGTGTTCCGCAAAATGCTTACGCAGCAGTTCGATAACTGAGGTATCCACAGTGTGCTCGCCCTCGCCGGTGGTCAATGTTACCCGTTGGTCGCTGCCGCGCGCGATCATTTTCGGATCGGCGCCAATAAAGGAATATCGCGCGAGGCTCTCGCCGCCTTCGACTGATTCGAGTAAAAATGCATTCGGGCTAGCTTTCGATAGTTTTAAGTACACGCCAAGCGGAGTCAAAAGGTCGGCAGAAACCGTCGTCGTTACCGGCACAACGTTGGCTAGAGCGGCCTTTTGCAAAAATTGTTCAATCGTCGTCATTTAGAGTAAAAAAGAAAAACGCCGCATAAGCATAAACTTAGGCGGCGTGTTGCGAATTCAAAGATTCGATGAATAATTAGCAAACGAAATCGGATAAATCGTCTACGCAATATTCGAAGCACGCCTCAAATCGCCACCAACCACCGTTGGTGTGCCAATTGCCAGCTGCGAATTCGATCAAGCTAAACGATTCCATATGTGCTTTGTAACAAAATAGCAGAGTTGTGTCAATGGGGCACTAGGTCTGTGAGACATCATGAAGCCTCGATATGAAACGGATTAAAGTCCGTGTAACGGTCGTAGTAATCCTCGTGCTCGACCCTCTTGAGAAAAGCAATAACCTTATATGTAACAGGCGTCGCGATTACTTCCCAAAATACCTTAATGAAGTAGTTCCCGATCATTACACTCACGACCTGTTCTGTGGTCCATAACCCGAGAAACGCGACCGGGTAAAATATTAGCGAATCGAGCGCCTCTCCTACGAATGTTGAGCCGATGGTTCTCATCCATAGATGCCTGCCTTCTAGAAACAACTTCATTTTGGCGAGGACGAATGAGTTGGCAAATTCACCGCACCAGAAAGCAATAAGCGACGCCATGACAATTCGGGGAGTCTGCCCGAATATGAATTCGACCGCATGCTGTTGTTCAGCCGACATTGTTCGAGCGGCCGGAAGGCTGGTGACAACAAATGACATCAGGGAAGCAAAAATTAGCGCGGCAAAGCCCGTCCAGATCACCTTTCGCGATCGCGCGTAACCATAAACTTCGGTCAGAATATCGCCGAAAAGGTAGCTGAGCGGGAAAAATAGAACGCCGGTACCAAATATGTATTCGCCGTAGAATGGAAGTTGGACACTCGATACCTTGTGAACGCCGATCAGGCTGGAGCACAGCATTACGGCGACGAAAGCACCGAGGATAAGATCGTAAAATTTATATGATCTAGCTTCCACGATTCGAATAAAAAAAGAAGCAAACCACTTTGGCCTGCTTCCGTTCATTTAAAGGAGAAACGATTAACAATAAGCTAGAAGTCTAGCTCAAATTCCCGACGTGCTTTGTCAGACGAGACTTGTAACGGGCCGCCGAGTTCTTGTGAATGATACCTTTATTGACCATTTTGTCGATCACCGAAATGGTCGGGTTTAAGAGTTCGCCGCTCGCGGCTTTGTCTCCGTCGGCAATCGCTGTCCGCAGCTTTTTGATCTGCGTTCGGATCTTGCTGCGGCTGCTTCTATTGATCTCGTTGCGTTTAGCGTTCTGCCTAACGCGTTTCAATGATGATTTATGATTTGCCATTTTTTATTCCAATGCGTCCAGTTCTCTCCGCAAATAAACAATAGAGTATATGAGCGGCTAGCGACCATGTCAAGCGTAGCGACATTTGGATAGAACTCCAACTAGTCAAAGCGGGAGGCGAAGTCGTGCATCAAATCGACAAAGAAAACAATTATTGGCGGGTAGAAAATTATCTCAGGCTTTATTGACGACGAAAACATTGAAGGCATCGATGCGGCAATAAATTCGGCGTTGTTCCCGATGATGACGCCGGCGATTGAGCAGATCAACATGCCGATGATCAAAAAGCCTGACGCGAATAGTCTGGAATATGGCTTCGGCGTTGGCTCGGTGTCTTCGAGTATCGAATCGTGGATATCATCGTCATAATAGGTAAAATGTTCATACCCTTCGCGTATTCGCCCGACCAGGTGAATAACCCCAACAATGAATAGCGAAACAACGATGATCTTGCCGATAACGGCGGCGTTTTCGAAGATCTTTGGTCGAAGAGCGGTGACAAGGATCGCCGAAACGAATGAGGCGACCGTCGGATAAATCATTCGCTGCATCGCCATCGATTCACGACGTTCTTCCGCGATCATTCGATCAATTATCTCATTGTAGCGTTTTTCATAGACCATCTGCCGCCATCGGCGTACGTGGGGATTTGCAGAAGGAAAGACTGAATTACCGTTGGTTGAGCCGCTATATTCGGCAATAACGACTTTCTTATCGTAAGCCGACCGCTCTTTAGCATTTCCCAAAACCTCGTAAGCCTCGGCAATCGCGGCAAATCGCACAGCGGTTTCATCTGAGCCGTTATTTGTGTCCGGGTGGAGCTTGCGCGCCAATCGCCGATACGCAGATTTGATCTCGACGTTGGTCGCGGACTTTGAAACCCTCAGGACTTCGTAATAATTAACCATCCTATCAACGGAGAGGAGAGCGGGTATACCATCGTGTTCGGATCGCTGTAACGTAACCAAACGTGAGAATTATATCACAAACAATGCTGCGTTCGGACACCGAAAACGATACGTGTTGTGGTTAATCAAGGTGGTCGATCTGCAGACCGATCGGAACCGCTCCGGCTAGCTTTGCGGCGTCGACGACTTTGGCCACATTTCCGTATCCGATGCCCTTTGGGGCCTTTATAAACACCGTCCTTTCGACACGATCACCCTCATTTTCTTCGATGTTTTCTTGCGGCTGATCTGAATAGGCGCCATTAGCTTTTCGCTCTGAGAATATCCGACGAAGTTCGTAGACCAATGCGGCGGGATCAACGACGGTGCCAAATCCCTTCGACTTATTCAGCCGCAAAGACTGGTTCTGATCGATATCTACTACGAGGGCCAATGGATGTGTATCTACATTTTTATGCAGAGTCTTTGCTTCGGCGGGAATGCGGACTTGGAACCTTGCCGGCTTTAGCGGTGAGATGACCATGAAAATGATAAGCAAAACGAGAAGGACATCGATCAGTGGCGTGACGTTGATTTCGGGTCTTGACATTGTGAGCGCCTCCTTACTAAGGCCTTAGACACCAAGAAAGAATATAAAGTTCCATGTTCATTGAGCCGGTGAAAGCTCCCCTTCGATGGCGCTAAGAAGGGCCTGCCCTTTTATGAGTGTTTCGTCATACTCGCTCTCCGGGTCACTGTCAATAACAATACCGCCACCTAGGTTGAACAACGCGTCGCGGCCGCGAATTGTCATTGTTCGTATTGCCACGCTCATATCAAGGGTTTGCTCGATTTCGAATTGTCCTCCGAAGTGGGACCATCCGATCGCACCCATTGATAAACCGCGGGCTGAACTTTCGATCTGATCGATGATCTGCATCGTTCGTATTTTCGGCGCACCCGTGATTGATCCGCACGGAAACGCTGCACGGAGTATATCGCTAACAGTGATGCCATCACGTATTTCACCGCTGATCGTTGAGACCAGGTGGAAAAGACTTGGATGAACCTCCAACTTGCACAAGTCCTCAACCGTGACGCTGCCGAATTTGCATACCCGGCCGATGTCGTTGCGAAGAAGATCGACGATCATCACATTTTCTGCTCGATCCTTATCGCTTTCGAGAAGGCCGTTCCTTAAAGCTAGATCTTCGCTAGAGGTTTCCCCCCTTCGGCGCGTTCCTTTGATCGGCGAAACAGTCAGCGTCCCGTCCCTCCATCGAAGAAATCGCTCTGGTGACGCTGAAACAACCGTTGAAGCGGGACGGACGATAAACGCGGCAAATGGAGCTGGATGATCCTTCCTAAGCGTTGAAAATATGCTCTGCGGCGTAATGTCGCCCGGAAATTCGGCACGTATTTGCTGGGTCAGGTTCGTTTGATACGTATCACCTCGGCGTATATATTCCTTGATTTGATCAATTGCCAAAATGTACTCGTCGCGGCTAAAATTGGACGAAACAACCGTTTGTCCACTTGAAAATTCATGATTTGTCGACGGGATAAGCTTTCGTTCTATGTCATGAAATCGTAAAGGGTTACCCGTAAGGAAAGCAGTTTGCGAGTTGTAATCGAAAACGATCAGAGAATCGTATGAGGTAACGAAGATGTCGGGCTCAAAAGGGGATCCGACGTCCTTGTGCCTTGAAACGATGCCATTAAGCTTGATCCCGAGAGTATAAGATATCGTGAAAATCGCCGCGGTATCTTCCCGGTGAATAATCGATTCAAATTCCGAAAGTGTCCGGTCCGGATCAGGATGGTTGAGCTGTGCCGTTTCCCTGGCCCCAACACCGGCGATCATAAGATTAGAACTGGCACCGCCCACGCCGCAACTGTCCAAAATTGAAACGGGCTCCGTTTTTGAGAGCGTTAGCAGCGCGGATGAAAGCTGGTCTGCGGTAAGTCCTATCTCATGCACTGAGAAAATAGTAAACGGTGAACGAACTTTCGTAAACACCGATCAGCAATCAATGCTCGGCTTGAAGTTTCCAATCGCGCTGATTTCGCGTAACATACTCCGAGCCAACTCCTGGTGTTAGTCCGACACGAGAATATGACAAATTCGACCGAAACAAATCAAACACTTATTCGTGGTCTCGGCTTGATCGCAGCAATTTCGATCATTATCGGTAACGTGATCGGCACGGGGGTCTTCCTAAAGGCTCGTGTAATGACGTGCAATGTGGGCAGCCCAACGTGGGTGATAATAGTGTGGATCGCTGCCGGATTGCTGACTCTTGCAGGTGCTCTAACATATGCCGAACTTACCGCGATGAGACCGCAGGCCGGTGCGGAATATGTACTGCTCCGCGACGCATATGGCCGGGCTTCAAGCTTTCTTTATGGTTGGATGCAGATGTTCATTGCTAAACCAGGTGCGCAGGCCGCCGTTGGAATCGCCTTTGCGATCGGGCTTAATGATTTCATGGGCGGAAAAGTTCTTGAGAGTGCCGTGTTTATTAGGACCAGTTTATTCGGGATGCCCTTCGAAGTTTCGATGATCCAGGTTGTGGCGATAATGGTAATCGTCATTTTCACGACGCTAAATTGTGCATCGGTTTCATTCAGCGGCCAGATCGCGACTGCGCTCACCGGAGTCAAGATCGCTCTCATCGCGTTCGTAGGCTTGGGGGCGTTTCTTTTCGTAACAGGCGATTTCGGCAATTTTTCGTTGATCGAGAGTGGGGGCGCGTGTGAAAACGTGTCGGGCGCGGTTCGGTATGGATCTTCAAACTATTCCTTCGCTGCAGGGTTTGGGGCAGCGATGCTAGGTGCTCTTTGGGGGTACGACGGATGGAACAACCTGACATTTGTCGCGGGTGAGGTCGAGAACCCGAATCGGAACATACCGCTTGCGATCGTAGGAAGCGCTGTGCTGATCGTCATTTTGTATGTGTTTGTCCACGTCGGCTATTTCTACGTTCTCGATCCAACCACGATCGCATCGGTATCAAAGGATTCATCGGTGGCTAAGGAGCTCGTAAGTCGATTCTTCGGTGGAGATATGCTGACCTTTGCTACGGGTTTTTCGGTTGCTTTGTTTACGGTAGGGCTTATGATTTCGTCCTTGGGTACTCTGCATACCTCAATACTCACAGGCTCGCGAATTCCGTACGCTATGGCACAGGACGGCTTTATGCATAAAGCCTTGGGGCACCTGTCGGTTTCAAATGTTCCTGTCCCGGCTCTTCTCTTTCAAGGCGTACTCGCGATCATACTGGCGCTTTCCGGTTCGTTCGATTCGCTCACGAACTACGTGATCTTTGGTTCGTGGATCTTCTATTTGCTGGTAACATCGACGATCTTCGTGTTCCGCCGTCGATATCCCGACGCAGAGAGGCCATATAAAGCCTTGGGTTATCCAGTGGTGCCGATCGTGTTCGTGATCGTGGCCGGATGGCTTATTTACAATACGATCGTGACTGAACCAATGCAGTCTATAACGGGTTTGATATTGATCGCTTTGGGATTGCCGGTCTACTACTATTTCAGCCGGAAGAACCGGGAAGGTAAGCAGGAGAGTAGCTCGTAAGGTTCTACGTAGATTCCAAACGGTCCGCAATCGCATCCTTCGCGACGTCGCGGTCATCAAAATGGAATTTATCGTTTCCAACTATCTGATATGTTTCGTGGCCTTTTCCGGCGATCATCACAACATCGTCGGAGCGGGCCTGGGCTACAGCATTGAAGATGGCATCCCTTCGATCCGGAAAAATCGAGTAGGGCGTACCGGTTGCCTTCAAACCAACTTCGATCTCGTTGATGATAGTGAGCGGATCCTCGGTTCGGGGGTTGTCTGATGTAATTATAACTACGTCGCTATTCTCGCCCGCGGCGTGACCCATCGCACCACGTTTCGACTTGTCACGATCACCGCCGCATCCGAAGACTGTTATTACTCGACCAGAAGTGAGATCGCGGGCTGTTTTCAAAGTATTCAGGAGGGCATCGTCGGTGTGTGCATAATCTACGACTACTGCGTAATCGCCATCATGTGGAACAAGCTCGAATCTTCCCGGAGCTCCCACGCAGGTGCTGAGTCCTACCAATATTCGATCAAGTTCGTAACCAAGCTCTAAGGCCGCCGCGGATGCCGCTAACATGTTGTATACGTGCGGTGTACCGACCAAGGGGGATGCAACCCTAATAAGTTCTTCAGGCGTTTTGAGAAGAAACGATGTGCCCTTGATCAACGAAACTTCGGTATTACTCGCCGTTAGATCTGCTTCGGAGTTCTGCGAAAATGTAACAACACGATGGCCCTTCGACTGCAATTCCGAAACCAACTTCCTTCCCCACTCATCATCAATGTTCACGATAGACGTACCGGCAGGCTCTCCAAGACGCCCGTCAAATAAGGCCTTCTTGGCGTTATAGTAATTCTCCATTGTGCCGTGATAATCGAGGTGGTCGCGCGTAAGGTTTGTAAAGATCGCGATCTTAAACCTCAAACGGTCACATCGGTGCAAGTCGATCGCCTGGGACGATGCTTCCATCACAGCCATGCCGCATTCGCTATCAACGGCTTCACGCAGAAATCGGTTTGTATCTGAAGCCTCCGGGGTGGTTCGGACAGCGGGTTCCGACACGTCACCGACCCGATACTCAACCGTTGTTAGCATTGCCGGCTTTACGCCCGCGGCTTCCGCGAGGGCAAAACAAAGATACGTCGTAGTCGTCTTTCCGTTTGTCCCTGTAATACCGATCAAATCGAGGTCGTGCGAAGGGTTGCCGTTCGTAATCGCTGCCGCCGCTGCAAGGGCTTCACGAGCATCGTTCACCTTGAGCCAAATCCCGGCGAAGCCTTCGGGCCTTTCAAATTCGGAAACAATGCCGGCCGCGCCGCGCCGCATGACGTCATCGATGAACCGGTGACCGTCCATCGTATGACCCTTTATAGCAACGAACAAGGTGCCTTCGCGGGCTTGTCGCGAATCGTGCGTAACGTCAGTTACCCCAATCAATTCGCCGCCATTTACATTTGCGTTTAGAGCATCAGCGATGTGTTGAATAGTTACTTTATGAGTGGCCACAATTGTCCAGTTCCAGTGAGTTAAGGTACGTGTCGGTTCGGTGAACGGAACCTAAAACGCCAGACTCCGTGATTGAATTATACGTTACCGGTGAATTTTCTACGAACATCATTCCCCTGGAATTCGTATAAAGAGCTGTGTTGGAGGTCTAGCGAATGAATATTATTAAGGTCATACTTGCGATTCTCGGTACAATGTTAGGCATAATGGCTGCATTTTGGCTGATCGGGATCGTCTGGTCGCTGCTATGGTACGTGTTTGTGTTTGGCATAATTGGGGCGCTAGGATATGGCGGATATCGGTTGTTTCGAAACGCGGAGGACAAATACATCGGTGCAGGTTCGGCCGACGAGATAGTTGGCGCTCGCGATTATAATATGTCCTGGGAAGAATACGAGAGAAAGTACTTGCCAAAATAAGACGGCTAGACATTTTTTGTCGCTTTGGATAAATTCGTTAAATAGGTTTTCGACGAGATTGTGCGTATACCGCGCTGTCTCCGGTCGAAATTTAAGATCGAATTGCCGAGGTGGCGAAATTGGCAGACGCACTAGACTTAGGATCTAGCGTTGAAAGACGTGCGAGTTCGAGTCTCGCCCTCGGCACCAAATTTAGTCGTTAATTGCCATTGTTTTGTTGCCAGAATCGGCGTTTGGCCATAATGATCGACACTCCTGAATTCGACTTTCCTACCTGACTTCGATATCCTTTTTTTAGACTACTAAGTAATTTATTGACTAATGAAAACCGAATTGAAAGACGTTTCTCCGACACAAAAGGAGATCAGTATTGAAGTCGAAGGCGAGTCATTGAAAGACGCCTATGGCAAGGTCAGTCAAAAGTACGCCAAGCGTGCAAATGTCCCGGGATTTCGAAAGGGATACGCGCCGCTCGACGTTGTCCGACTCCGTTTCAAAGAGGAGATCAAGAACGAGGTTCTGCAAGAAGTATTGCCGGTAAAGGTGGCCGAGGCGATTCAGGAACACGGGCTTCGACCGCTGGCAGAACCGCATTTGCATGTTGATGACGTGGAAAGCGTAGCGGTCAACGGGTCAAAGCCGATTTCTGTTCACGTGCACGTCGAAGTAATGCCGGATATTCCAAATCCTGAATACAAAGGATTAGAATTAACTCGCCGGGTCAAGCCGGTCGAGGATGGCGAGATCGAGGATATTATCGCGGAGCGGTTAAATAAAGAAGCCGCCCTGATACCAGTTGAAGGTCGAAAATCGGAGCTGGGCGACACAGTCGTAGCGGATCTTGAAGGCACCTTTGATGAAGACCCGGACGGCGACCCGATATCGGCAAATGACCTAGAGATCGTTCTCGGTGACGAAGTCATCGAAGAGTCGTTCACCAGGCATCTTGCGGGTGTTGAAGCAGATAATAACAAGGAATTTACGGTTACGTACCCCGCAGATTTCTCTTCCACTGCTCTTGCAGCGAAGACAGTTCATTACAAAGCTAAGGTCAAATCGGTTGGTAAGTCTGAGGTGCCCGAACTTAACGATGAATGGGCTAGGAGCCTCGACGAGGGCTACAAATCGCTTTCGGATCTTCGAAATAAACTTAGGTCGGACCTGGAAACATTTGCAAAGGCTGACGCCGATGCACGTCTTAGGAACAACGCGATCGCGAAGCTGATCGAAGTTCATGCATTCGAGGTCCCAAACACATTGATCGAATCACAGGCCCGGAACCTGCTTGATAATTTCGCGAAGGACCTTCAGCAGCGTGGTGTCGACCTGAACAAGATCGAGAACGATTTCGTACAGATGACCTATGGGCATATGCGGACCCAGGCAGAGCGTGACGTAAGAGGCGCGATGCTGCTTGAAAAGGTTGCCGAAATGGAAAACGTGCAAGTTTCCGATGCAGAAGTTGATGAGGAACTCGCGAAGATGGCCGAACATTACCAAACACCTATTGACGAGATTCGCAGCTCATTCGAAAAGCAGGACGGGTTGGTGAATATAGCGAATAATCTGAGAACACGGAAAGCGATCGAAGCATTGATTCACAAAGCCAGGGTGATCGAAGGCGAATGGATAGACGAGTCCGTCGGCCAACTTGCGGCGACGGAAGAAAGCGGGAAGGAAAAAAGTCCTAAGACGGTTAAAAAGAAGCCACGCGGGAGTACCGTTAAGAACGCGTCGAAAAGTAAGTCGGTGTCAGAAGAAAACTAATTTGCACATTTTGCGGCGCTTGCATTTTGGCAGAATTATCGTACAATAACTTCGAAATGGCAAATAGCCGTTTTATCAACAACTTAGCCCCGTTAATCTAAACTAACTATTAAGCTTCACATTTTCCCGACCCAAGAGAGTTAATTTTATGGCCCTTGTCCCAATGGTTGTCGAACAAACGTCGCGAGGCGAACGAGCATTCGATATTTTTTCGCGCCTTTTGAAAGACAGCATCATATTTATCGGAACGCCGATCGATGACCAGATCGCAAACCTTCTCGTTGCTCAACTCTTGTTTCTAGAAGCCGAAGACCCGGAGCGAGATATTAACTTGTACATCAATAGTCCGGGCGGTTCGATCACTGCCGGCATGGCCATTTACGACACAATGCAGTTTATCAAGAACGACGTGACAACGATCTGTGTTGGTCAATGTGCCTCGATGGCGGCGTTGCTTTTGTGTGCCGGTACACCGGGAAAGCGTTTTGCGCTGCCGAACGCACGAGTTCTGATCCACCAGCCCTCAGGCGGCGCAACCGGACAGGCCACAGATGTTCGTATAATGGCTGAAGAGATTATCCGAATGCGTGAGATGACTTCGAGAATTATCGCAAAACATAGCGGACAGACGTTTGAAAAGGTCGAACTGGACGTTGAACGCGACCGAATCTTGGCTCCTCCGCAGGCGAAGGAGTATGGCTTGATCGATGAAGTCATCGAACATCGGGAAAATTAGCATAGTTGAGTTTTGAGCTGGTCCAAGTGATGAATGATAGGGCGACCCAATTCTCAATTCAACATTAATATATGGCCCAATTCCGCAGACCCGAAGAACTTCTATGCTGCTCGTTTTGCGGCAAGTCCCAGAACGACGTTCGAAAGCTGATCGCCGGCCCCGGCGTTTACGTTTGCAACGAATGCATCGACATTTGCAACGAGATCATCAACGATGACGAGCAGACAGAGACGGCTACGGTACGAACGAATTTACCAAAACCGCAGGATATAAATAGCTTTTTGGATGAATACGTCATCGGTCAGGACGAATCGAAGAAACGACTATCGGTTGCGGTGTACCAGCATTACAAGCGGATTGAACTGTCTAAGCGCCGGTCAGACGTAGAGCTTCAGAAATCGAACATTTTGCTTATCGGACCGACTGGTACGGGCAAGACACTTCTCGCCCAAACGCTTGCCAGGGTTCTCAGTGTGCCCTTTTGTATTGTTGACGCGACCAGCCTTACTGAAGCCGGATATGTTGGCGAGGACGTTGAAAACATTTTGTTGCGGCTTCTTCAGTCTGCCGGTAACGACGTCGAACGGGCACAGCAGGGAATTATATATATCGACGAGATCGATAAGATATGCAGAAAAGATGATAACCCATCGATAACGCGGGACGTCTCGGGCGAAGGTGTGCAGCAGGCGCTTCTCAAAATTCTTGAGGGAACCGTCGCAAATATTCCAACCGGTGGGGGTCGTAAGCATCCCCAGCAGGAATTTACGCAGCTCGATACGACGAACATTCTGTTTGTTTGCGGTGGAGCGTTTATTGGCCTTGAGAAGGTGGTAGAAAAGCGATTTCGTAATAAATCCCTTGGGTTCGCCGCTGACGTTAAATCGTCAAAACAGCGTCATAATGAAGCGATCACGAAACTCGAACCCGAAGATCTGATTCATTATGGGCTTATTCCGGAATTTGTCGGTCGGCTTCCGGTAATCGGCACCCTGAATGAACTGGATGAGGACGCGCTCGTGAAAATACTTACCGAGCCGAAAAACGCGCTCATAAAGCAGTACCAGCGTAAGTTCGAGTTTGACAATATCGGCCTTAAATTTACGGACGGCGCTATAAAAGCAATTGCCCAAGAAGCCTATAAACGGAAAGTCGGCGCCCGCGGACTTATGATGATTCTTGAAGAGGTTCTTCTCGAATCGATGTACGTGCTTCCATCCGAACGAAAGGTCAAGGACCTTGTCGTCACAAAAGAGATGATCGAGCGAAAAGCTCCTGTTTTTGAATTACTCGGCCGGTCGGAAGAAGCGGCATAGCGAGCGGTTGCTTGATCTTGAGCAATCAGAACCGAGGCTCCTCGGTCAGGAAGACTTGATCGACGTGAAGGGTTATATTTACGCCTTTGTACCTATGTAGAATACCGACAAAGCCTGTATCGGGCTCGATGCACGCGGTATCACCGTTAACGCGAGACACAACATTGCCGTTTAATCGCAACACGACTGTCGTCTGACGCGTACCAAGCCTGAGCAGCTCAAGTTCCCACCGGATCGGGCTGTTTAGCTGAATCTCACCTTCTGTTAGATCAATTCGCTCACGATACAACCCGTCAGCGATTTGGATCAAGACACCCGATACAAATCTATCATCTGTCGTCCTTCGCAGGCAGGCCGCGGCTATTAAGGTATCGCCGGACATGAACGCGAGAGGGTGGACTACACGGCCCTTTTTTATCCCCAAATCCGCGGTCCTGATCTCTGCACCCAGACGCCAGACACCACGTTGAGCAGGTAATGCGTAGCTAAGCCCTGAACGGAACAATTTTCCCTGAGAGCTCTGCACATCCTGACAGAGCAGGCCGAGCAAACCTCTCACTGCGGCGCTCTCATCCGGCCGGCAGACATTGCCGGCGACGAGATGCAGCCGCCATCCTTGCGGCGGGAAATCCGTGCCTTCAAAATTCACGCGACTATTCACCGGCTCCATTCCGGGGTCGAGTTGGGGCAAGGAGAACTCGGCCGTTTCGAGGTTAGCATTGGTTACGTCTAGCGACCAAAGTACCACCGATTCGTATTCGGGACCAATGTCTTTGGCAATCACGCCATACTGCACGTCGACCAATCCTTCATCTTTCAGATTCGATTTTTGATAGCCTTCAACGGCAATCTCGTTCTTAAAGGCGTGCTGGTCACCCTTATCGCTATTGACGGTCTCACGGTCATCGAAATCGACGCGAAACTCTCGGTCAGCAATGTTTGGACCGGTGAATTTCAAGTGAATGCCTCTTAGATCCCCCTCGCGACGGTCAGGTGCGTCGAAGCGTAGCCTGACAGCCCGCTTTTCGCCGCCGTCTTGGTAGAAATTGCAGCGGTCCATCCGTAAATTCGTAAAATTGGGAGTGTTTGTGTAGGGCAGATAATTGAGCGGGTGCACACTTCGATCTTGTTGGGGGGCGCCTTTTCTGAACTCGAAATGAAGATGAGGATACGTCGCGTCTTCCTGGCCGACAGTTCCGATTAGGTCACCGCGGTTAACTTGTGCACCCTGGATTATGCCTTCGGCGATGCTATCTAGATGCAGATATACTAGAATTAGGTCATCTTCCCCATCGGCCGAATCGAATACGCGGAGAAGTACATGCGTCGACCCGAATCCTTGGCCGTCCGCAGTCCTATCCGCCGGCCCGGCACGAAAAACCATACCCTCCGCCATCGCGTAAACCGGCGTACTCAAAGCGGCAGGCAAATCGATTCCGTCATGAAAATCCCAGCGATCGGCGTCTATGCGAGGCCCGAAAGACGTGTTCATCTCGTCCGTTGTTGAACTATTGCTAAGGGGCCAAATGAACATTTGCTGCCCAGATTCGTTTTTTTCGCTAGTCATGCGTAATCCTGGCGTACTACTGTCAATTCTTACGGATTCCGTTCAACTATCAATTCGGCGAGCGACTTCGAAAGGGCTTCAACAACGGTTTTGCGAGATGCGTTGCCGGTTGTCAGGATGGTGATCGCGAACCGATGCTTTCCGCCGTCAATATCGATCAGACCGGCTTCGTGCCTAGTAGTAGTAATTGATTTTTGACACTTCTTCTTGCCTTCCTTTTCTACCCACGCTGTGCACTTATTCAGTAGCCCAACCTTTGCTGCAGCCGTAACCGATCTGGCAGGGAAGGCACTAGCGATCGAAGATCCCATCCAGCTGCCGCCGGTTAGGGCCGTCTTGATACCCGTGGATGACGCTTGATCGACAAGGCGTTCTTGAGCAAGCAGCGTGAAGAAGGATACCAGCGATAAGGCATTACAGTTTGCACTAAAACCACCGACGGGCGATCGGCCCCATCCTCTACCGGCATAGTCCCCTTGCAGCCAAAGCCCTTTTCGGCGATTATGCCAAAGGCCTGATTGAGCCACGACCGACGCCATATAGCCAAACCCGACCGCTCTGATAACACGGCTGGCGGCATTGTTGGCACCGCTTGGGCTGGCGTGGATATCGCGAATATGCGTTTTTAGTGAACCGCTAAATGCGAAAGGTTCAGCACTGTTCTGGTCGAAAGTAAAATGCTCGGCAATAAAGGAAGGCCCCTCGAAAATACCGGCCTTCCGAAGCCTGTCTTTGAATTCGGCTATTATGGCCTTCTCGCCCTTGATCGATTTGGCGAGCTGATTTAGATCAAATATCAGCTGGAACGCAGCATAGATGGGGAGTATCTTCGCCGTGCTGGCGGCGACGGTAAGGACGGTCGATTTCCAACCTGAATATTCGGGTGAAAAAAGTTTCTTACCCGAAAGGTCGACGAGCGCTACCTTCGTCTCGTCCTTATACGCAGACATATATTTAGTCACGATCTCTTTCGCTCGGCCGTCGAGGCCGCCCGGTGTCGAATCGACGATCAGTTCGTCCTTATCATTGATAAATCCGGGATTCATTCCCTCGGGGTTGAGTTTCTCGAGACTTGAGCCAGGTGTGGCAGCCGACGGAATCGGCGATTTCCGCATATGCAGATGATCGATCTTTTTCAGCCCCGGAGGCAGAAACAGCGACGCCGAAGCTAACGGACTCTCGAATTCGAGGCCCGCCGCGGTTCCACCGCTCAAGTATTCTAGCTCGCGTTCAAATCTATGACGTTCCACCTTTTTACCTCGTGTACCGACTCTTCCAGGATTCGATGTTGTTCACGGTGGCCGGCGTCAGGATCACCGCAGCGTTATGTGTAAGCGTACTAGTTCCAGATGCATCGCTCGACCATCGCCCGGAGGCACCGCTGTGAATTCCAACGAGGCATGCAACGCCGTTCCGCATTATCCAGACCGGAGCTCCGCTCTGGCCGCCTTTTGTATCGATCGTATGAATGAGCATATCCAGTCGATTGTCGTGATTTAACGCCCCATCCGCGATCCATAATGTCGCCGCGGGTCTATCTCCTGGATATCCTGTTACCGTGGCATTTTGTCCAGTAATCAGGTTCGGTGTGATACCAACGATGCTGCCTGCACCGCATCTGTCCGGTAAACCCCAGTAACCAAGGGAGCATCCCCCTAAACGGCGATCCCTCCAAGCCGATACATCTTTCTTCAACGTGACGAGGCCGTAGTCGTGTTGCGGCTGAAGACGCCAGCCGTTCCCATGACGGAGTATCCATTGTGGGTTTACCTGCCAACCTGCCACGCGAACTTCTTCGAAGGGCTTGTCCTGCCCGTTTCGGGCAGGTTGAACACGGAGACGATCGCCAACTGTCTTGCCAGGGTCAGTTTCCGATATGAGCACATGTGCAGCAGTTAGAACGTGCCTAGGCCCAACAAGGACTCCGGTGCCAGCTCCGTAGCCTTTTTCGGTCGGATTCACGTTCGGCACGGTCAGCCGGCAAATCCAGCGATATGGTACCGCCAGCGTTTGGCTGATAGGTACACGGTCGCGGGTATCCGAATCGAATACCTCTCTTAGGGCAGCGATCTCTGTCTCAAACCTTGTTCGTTCGTTGAATATCATGGCACGTACATCCCATATCCTCGTCCCTCAGGATCGAGCTTCATTCCCATATGCTTCCTGTAAAAATTGACTTGACGGGTGAAGTCGGCGGAACCGGGTGGTTTAGCACGGGGAACCAGCATCAACGGTAAGAAGCTCTTCTTCGGGTCATATTCACTATAGGTTCCGGGCAAGGCTCCGAAACATTTCCGGTTGGCATTCAATGCGATCTGTCCGCAATAGCCATTGAAAATCAATTGCTGGAAAAACTCCTTGACCTGTTTGAAGGTTCTGTTGAAAACAAGAGGGAAGGTTCCGCCGATAGCGGCCGGAAAAAACGTCGGAACGGCGGCAAAAAACTGATCTGCGTGGGTCCTTTCGAATTCAAATTTGACGATGTCGGTATCCTTTATCTTTCCACTCTTGTAGGCTCGGTTTTTGAACAGTCGATGAAGAACTTGAAATGGAGCGGCGGCAAACACACATCCCCAAAGCCAGATAAAACCAGTCGGCGCGAATGCGGCTTCGAGCTCTTTCGTCGCGGCGGAGTCCATATTAGGAGGGGCAAAATCCTTGTGCGCCCTACCGTCTTTGTCGTTTGAGTCCCGAAACGGGTGAGATGGAGTGGTGTCGTAGCTGTTTACAAGGATAGGTCCGACATGCGATCCGTGAGCAAAGAAACTGAGTTCTTGCACACTGCCTGGATTGCTTTTGCCCTGCTTTCGAAGGAACTCATAGACGTCGGTGATCGACATTACACCCGATGGACTCTTATCGAATGTCTTCCCTGTATAGTTTGCAGCCGTCACTGGCGTAAACGTAGTCGTATCCGCCCAAACTCGTTTATTTCCGGAGACATTGAATGTGCGGACTTTTCCGGCACCGACATCAAAGAGCGTGAAGGTAAGCGACGGATCGGTCCTGTTTCCCCGTTTTTGTCTCAAGATTCGTTCGATCCGGTTATGGCAGTACGAGTTCATAAGGTGATTCGGATCTTCATAGTCGAAGCCCGCCACCAGAATTATTTGCTTTTGCTTTACAGCCGCCGGCGTCTTTTTACCCGGAGTCTTCGGTATCGAATGTGAATCCGATGACTCGAATTCAAGATCAGATATTTCTCGTTCGAACCTGATCCTTTCCCTCATCCTCATCTCTCCCGCAGAATTCTAGGCCTGCTGTTCGATCGATGGATTTGCCGACAATCCGAGGTCGACTCCTGTTAGCGTTCGATAAGCTGTGCGATATGCTTCGATCTTCGGCTCGACCTGCTCCAGCCATTGCTCAAGTTCGCCTCCAGGGGATCTATCCTGATGATCAATTACTTCGATATCCAACAATATGTCCCGGCCGTTTCGGGCACATTCTCTGTGCACTATGTATCTATTTGTGCCAGCTGTAGTTACAGGACGGTTGAGGACGAGCAGATCATAGGCAGCCGGTATGAATTCATCTGGAGCATTGAACGCCGGCGGAATCCCGAGCGTATTTTTGAGTTCACGAATAACCGACATCCCTGCGATGGTCCAGATTATCGCACTCAATGTATTGTTGTAGGTGCGGCCGTACTGGAACGATTCGAACCTCTTGAAGAGCACATTAAGCGTGTCGCTGATCGTCGTAAGCGTAGCCATCGATAGTGGAGTACCAGTTCCGGCGGCTCCCTGAATTGCGACGGCAAGCCGCTTGTCTTTGTAGAATTCGAGGGAATGGTAAATGAATTTGTGAAATAGGGTATTGAAACCAGTATTAAGGTTTGTATCTATCCTCAGCTTTCGAGCCGGATCCGATGTCCAACCGAGTGCCGTCTGGTAGGAGCAGCCCCGATCGCGAACGGTCGAAGACAATCCGGTCTTTGTCTGCCGGGTCATGACTTCAAGTACGAGTGCGGCAATGTCATCTCGTTGATTATTCAGTTCTATAGAACCATTGGAAATCGGGAGCTTGCCGTTACACGCATAGGCGTCGAGAATCCGGCCGAGGATCTGGAATATTCCCATTCGTTCGTAGTAGAACACCCAAAGCAGGTCGCCGATAAATATACGTTTTATTTTCGGGTCCACTGGTCTGGGGTCCGGGCCGGAAAACTTGTTGCGATTCCCCTCAATGGCCATACATGTTGAGCAAATACAGCACCCGCCTAACCATTCTGTAAACCCGGACGTTGAGGTGTCGCCGCTGCTGAAAAAGACGAAGTCATCGCAGCTTGAAATATCAGGGTCAAGTTCATTTTCAGCTTCAGCACCGACAATCACGTGTGGGGATCCGAATTTGAAATACTCCCGAAAGTCTCGTGTGATCTCATCATTGTTGAAGGCTCCTTGTGTGTTGATAAGTGCAAGGAGTTCCACGGCACATGAAGGCATAACGGCCGTTTGCGGGTCCCGGCCGCTAAGTCGATCGCCAGTGTCAATTCGCGGAAGGCTAGCGAATCGAAACGAAACCGGGAATCCGCCGTAACCTGAAAGGCTCTTAATGATCTCTGCGAGATCAGCCTGTGATCCCACTTGATCCGCGGCTTTTCCTTGCTGGATGGATTGGTATTGTTCTCCCTGGTTCGGGTCTTTCTTTGATACATTCTTTTCTTCCGGCATAATAATTCTCCTTAGTTTCGTGCTGCGGCGTTCTCGAACCGCTGTTTCGATAGGCCTTTCAGCCAACGTGTCATTAGTCGATCGAGGCTCTCTTCGTCTAGTGTTGCTTCTTCTTTTAGCAGTCTGAACACAGCGAGATGAGCTGAGGGCGGCAACCCTCGAAGTTCACAGCGAGGGGAATCGGCCGTTCCGATCCGTTGTTGTATTTTTGTTGGCGCGAGGATGGACATATTAAAGAGATCGGTTATTTTCTTTCCGCTCAGGCACCGGAATTTCGTCTTTAACAAGATTCGAGAAACGATCGGTACGAACTGGGATGACCTTCGGATCACTTCACGTGCGGAGTGTGGAGCGGACTCCAGCGGATATAGATCTCTCCACTCGCGTTCCCAGCGGTCCCAGACACCGCTGCCCCAAACCTGCCGGCACCAGTCAAACGACATTAGGACGCGAATGTAGGGCGGCGGATGCGGATCGTTCCAAATGATCCTAAACGCGTGCGTCGGCGGTAGGGCGAGGATCTCCCGGATAGCGCCCGCCTGGGCAATTCCGCTCGCACAAAAACTCCAAAGATCGGGACCGATCTCGGAGGTCCATCGAACGTAAAGATCGCGAATGTCCGTCGGTGCGCCCGCCTTTTTCAATCCTTGATGGAGTGCTTTTGGAAGAGCTGTAATTAGCCCACATCGAACCATTGCCTCATGCCCGACTTCATGAAGTATTGACGTCAAGTTGTATTTTTCCCTCAACCGCGAGTAGGGAATCTGGATCAATGGCATCGGGTTGTATCCGCCCCCCGGAAAACGGATATACTCACGAAAAGTACGGGCGCCGAAACCGCGATCACAAGCTACTATCGGCGGCTCGACGATCGAGAGAGCTGGATGCGGCTTTCTTATCGCATCCAACGCGAGCACGTCACATCCAGCCAATAACCGACCCAATTCGGGTGTATGTCGCTGAGTTAGGACATCCATAAATGTGTCAAAGAATGCGAACGACTTCGCAAGTTCTAGTTCAATTTCGCCAAGCTGCTTGTTCAAGAGCCGGGCTGCTGCAATGTCTCCCGATTTGGAAAGGTAGGCTCTGGCTGAGTTCTTCAACCGTCGAAGCAGCTTTGCCTCGACCGTATTTAGTTCAGATTCGAGCACTTTCCATTGCCGCCGTCCGATATCCACCGAAGGCCCCAGTGAAACCAGTGTCCGAAGCGAAGATAGCTCCTCGATCCGGACACGCAGGGCGTCAATACGCCGCTGGAGGGTGCGCGTGTGGTCTATCCGGATGCCGGTCATCTTTGTCGCTTGGCACGCGTTACGATCAAGCGCTGACCCGGTCGAAGACGCACGCGAATATCGTCCCAACGACGACGTCCCGTCCCGGCGGTACCCCGCTGGCCGTATGCGATCGACCTGCCGGCCTGTGAGATTCCTCGTTCAATGGCACGCCCACCCGGGATTTGTCTGACAAAGCCACGGAGCGAGCGTCCCGTTTGCTGGGCAACACTCTTTACAGCATTCGATAAGGCGCCTGTCGCCAATTTATTCGCTACTTCAGGATCAGCGGCGCTTTCATTCATACTGTCCGCAAGGTTTTCGTAAGCCTCTCTGGAAACGCCGACAAATGTATCCCAGGCCTCGCGGTTGTCGTCCGCATATTGTGACGCCTCAAGGCCAAGCGCCTGCATCGCGGGACCAGCAACGCCGCCGACCGGACTTGCGCTCAGCAATCCCTTGGCGATGCCGCTTAAATTCCCGTCGAGGATGCCTTTGGCAATACCTGAGAACGCTTTGAGCCCCCGTACGGCCGGTATCTGATTAAGGCCGAACTTTATAAGGCCGGGCGCCAGTTTCTTAAACTTCCTTTTAAGCTTTTTAAACGCGCCCCCCCAGAAATTGTCGGCCATTTCGTTGATAAGGCGATCGACCTCCTGATCAGATTCCAACTCTGACTCGAACTCCATCTGCGAAAGTTCATAGAAGCGTTCGGCATATTCAGAGTTCTCGCTTTCGAATGCCTCGAACTCTTCGTCGGCTTCGAATTCTAGCTCCTCGTCGGCTTCGTATTCGTCCTCGTATTCGAACTCCGAATCATCCATCTCAAATTCATACTCGCCCTCAAGTTCCGAAAGCGAGGATTGGTCAAAGTCTCTTGTCATTTGAATCTACTCCTTGGGACGGCCCCGGCCTGAAAGAGTTTCTGTGTTAACCCGAGGATCAACCCGCCTGTCTTAAATTCGTCAAACATAATTTCGTCGAGAGTAGAATTATTGTGGGTGGGGTAAAGAAAAGTCTCTAGAGTTTTATTAGAAAGTTATTAGAAAGTTATTAGCATCTAGCTAAAGCATTGAGACTTAAGACTTTTGAGAATGGGCTAATGTACGAAGGTCTAAAAATTGCAATTCCGCTTCATTTTTGAGTTAATAGAGACGAACCTTATTATCTAAAGCTTGCCCGCACTATGGAAGAATTTTCAGATCAAATGCCGTCTGACATACAACAATATCCGATGGTTCCCATCAGAGATGTTGTCATTTTCCCGTTTACGAAAGTTGCGTTCAAGATCGGACGTCCAAGTTCCGTACGTGCATTGGAAGAGGCGATGGCGGGCGATCGCAATATCTTCCTTGCCACCCAGCACGATGCCTCGATCGATGAGCCAACCCCTGAACAAATATTCAACGTTGGAACTTTAGGCCGGATCCTTCAGGCTCAACGTCAGGACAATGGACAGATAAAGGTCGTGGTCGAGGGTAGGGAACGCGGTCAATCTGTTCGAATAGAGCAGGATTCCGATGGAATGTTCTACGCCGTCGTGCGCAAACTCGATTCGACGGAGGAGTCAGGCTATCAAACGGACGGTCTGCTGCAGAAGCTGCACACATTGGTTGAGCAGTTTCTACGCGTTTCGCCGGATGCCTATACTGATGCGCTTCACGCAAGTTTGAGGGGCGTTTCGTCCGCTCAGATCGCCGACTCAATGAGCTCGCACCTGAGGATCAGTGTCGATGAGAAACAAAGCCTTCTCGAGACGTTTTCTGTTCGTGAGCGGCTAGAAACCCTGGTTGGAATACTTGAAGGCGAGATCGATAAGCGCAACATCGACCGCAATATCCATTCACGGACAAAGAAGCAGATGGATAAGCATCAGCGGGAATATTATTTAAACGAGCAGATAAAGGCGATACATAAGGAGCTGGGCAGAAAGGATGATCGGGCCGAGCTCGACGATCTAAAGATAAAGATCGAAGATGCAGGAATGTCGGAAGAAGCCAAAGAGAAGGCTATGCAGGAGTATTCGCGGCTCGAAGCTATGCCGCCCATGTCAGCAGAGGGCACAGTTTCGCGAACATATCTGGACTGGCTGTTAAATGTGCCCTGGAAGCGACGCTCGGATGAGATCGAAGATCTTGGCGAGGCGGAGAAGACGCTGAATGAGGACCACTACGGACTTGAAAAGATCAAAGAGCGTATTTTGGAGTTCTTGGCGGTAAGACAGCTTGTAAGTAACCCGAAAGGTACTATTCTTTGCTTTGCGGGCGCACCGGGCGTCGGAAAAACATCACTTGGAAAGTCGATCGCGAACGCGACCGGGAGAAAGTTTGTAAGGGTTGCTCTTGGCGGTGTTCACGACGAAGCAGAGATCCGGGGGCATAGGCGCACTTATATCGGGGCATTACCGGGACAGATCATCCAGCTGATGAAACGGGCTGGTACGATCAATCCGGTTATCCTGCTTGACGAGGTGGATAAACTCGGACGCGATTTTCGTGGTGATCCCAGCTCCGCTTTACTGGAAGTATTGGATCCTGAACAGAACAATACGTTTCGCGACCATTACCTCGACGTTGATTATGATCTGTCGAACGTATTCTTCATCGCTACGGCAAATGTGCTTCACACGATTCCCCCTGCACTGCAAGACAGGCTGGAAGTATTGAATCTTTCGGGATACACAGAACGCGAAAAGCTTGAAATAGCGAAGCGGCATTTGATCAACAAGCAATGCGAGAATACAGGTATCGACTCGACGAAGGTCGAATTTACAGATGACGGCATATTGGAAATGATCCGTCACTACACGCGCGAGGCTGGAGTACGAAATCTCGAACGGGAGATCGGCTCATGCCTACGAAAGATCGCGAGAACGTTTGTTGTGGCCGATCGAAAGGAAGATTTCCGGGTTGTTGTGAATGCGGAGAAAGCCAAAGAACTGCTGGGCACCATTCGATTCCGTAAACAGGACATTGCCCGTAAGAGCGAAGTTGGGCTGGTCAACGGATTAGCGTGGACCGAGGTTGGCGGTGACGTACTCCAGGTCGAGGCAACGCTCGTTAAAGGAAAGGGTGCAGTTACATTGACCGGCAAACTCGGCGAGGTGATGCAGGAATCGGCGAAAGCGGCCTTAACCTGTGTAAAGACACGCGCTGAGGCGTTAGGAATCGATCACGAGGATTTTCGACGAAAGGATCTCCATATTCACGTGCCGGAAGGAGCGATCCCGAAAGACGGGCCAAGCGCCGGAATCACAATGGCTACAGCCATGGTGTCCGCGTTGACAGGTGTCCCCGCTCGACACGACGTCGCGATGACCGGTGAGATAACCCTTCGGGGCAAGGTTCTGCCGATCGGCGGCGTTAAGGAAAAACTTCTCGCGGCCCACCGATTTGGCCTTAAAACGATTATTCTCTCAAAGGAGAATGAGAAAGATCTTGTCGAAATTCCAGAAGAGATTCGCGAGGACCTAACGATCCATACCGTGGACATGATCGACGAAGTTCTGAGGTTTGCCCTCACCAGCCCCGTCGATGTAAACGACGAACTTGCCGCTCAGCACGTTTGGAATGCCGATACGCCTCCGACCGACATTTCGGCAGTCATTGAATGAAGATCAGATCCGCGGAATTCATTAAGAGCGCGTTTGATCGTAGCCATTGGACCAGCGATAAACGTCCTGAGATCGCATTTCTTGGCCGGTCAAACGTGGGCAAATCATCGCTGCTTAATTCGCTGCTGCAGCGAAAAGGGCTTGCCCGGACGTCGAACACACCTGGAAGAACGCAGAGTATTAACTTCTTTCTGGTCAATGACGAGATGTACTTCGTTGACCTTCCTGGTTATGGATTTGCAAAGGTGTCGAAATCAATGCGGTCCGATTGGGGCAGGATGGCAGAGGAATATCTTTCTGATCGCGGAGAATTAGTTTTGTCGATCCAGTTGGTTGATTCGAGACATAAACCTACAGGACTTGATGTTCAACTTCACGAATGGCTGGTTCATCACGATAAACCCCACATTGTCGTCGCGACAAAGGCAGATAAGTTATCCGCGAATCAGTTAAAGAAGAACGTCAATGATATCTCTTCATCGTTGACTGGGAGCAGAGTCATCACCTATTCATCGACTACCGGGAAAGGCAAAGAAGACGTATGGTCTGAAATCGTTGCAGCGGTCTCGGAAAACTAAAAATAGTAGTTGATTTCTCCTAATGGATGTAGTAAAACTGAGGACATCCCTTTAACTCGAGGATTCTTGAGGCTGCTTCAGGGCGATTTTCTATAGCATAACTACGTAATCCGTACGATTTCCTCCACCAAAGATCTACATACTCAGTGATGGAAGCGGCATTCATAGGCAATTAAAGGTTCCTAAGTTATTAAGGACACTACATTTACCCCCATTTCAAACGGAAACATCATGGCTACTAAAACCACAACTACGCGACGGACGAAGGCCGAAAAGGCCGAAACACCGGAGCCGATGGCCGAAGACTCTGAGGCTTCGACGGAAGAATCCATCGAAAAGCAACCATCTTCAGTTGGAAACGGCGACACCGAGACTTTAAACCTTGCATCTCTAAAAGATATGTCGATCAGCGAATTGACGCATATCGCTAAGGAAATGGGCATAGAGGGAGCAACCGGCCTTCGGAAACAGGAATTGATCTTTAAACTCCTGGCCGCGCAAACCGAAAAAAGCGGGCTCATTTTTTCTGAGGGTGTGCTGGAGACGCTCCCGGACGGCTTTGGATTCCTACGTGCGCCGGAGTACAACTACTTGCCCGGCCCGGACGACATTTATGTCAGCCCTTCACAGATAAGAAAGTTCGACCTGCGGACCGGCGACACTGTTTCAGGGCAGATCCGCCCGCCGAAGGAGGGCGAGCGGTACTTCGCCTTAATTAAGGTTGAGGCGATCAATTTCGAGGCTCCTGAACAGTCGCGCGAGAAGATCTTCTTCGACAATCTGACACCGCTGTATCCCGATGACATGCTGACCATGGAAGTGGGGTCTGACAATGTTTCAGCTCGCGTGCTCGATCTTGTTACCCCGATCGGCAAAGGACAGCGCGCCCTCATCGTCGCTCCGCCGCGAACTGGTAAAACGATGCTGCTTCAAACAATCGCAAATTCGATCACGGAAAACCATCCGGAAGTTACTCTGATCGTACTGCTTATCGATGAACGACCGGAAGAGGTTACTGACATGCAGCGTTCTGTGAAGGGCGAGGTTATCTCGTCAACCTTCGATGAGCCGCCGACTCGCCACGTTCAGGTTGCCGATATGGTCATTGAAAAGGCCAAACGTTTGGTTGAACACAGGCGAGATGTTGTTATACTTCTGGACTCTATCACTCGACTTGCTCGGGCACACAATGCCGTCGTGCCGCCGTCCGGTAAGATACTTTCCGGCGGTATTGATTCAAACGCTTTGCAGCGCCCAAAGCGCTTCTTTGGCGCCGCGCGAAATATAGAGGAAGGCGGAAGTCTAACTATCATCGCGACTGCGCTTATAGATACCGGCTCGCGAATGGACGATGTTATCTTTGAGGAGTTCAAAGGAACGGGTAACTCGGAAATTCACTTGGATAGGCGCTTGTCTGACAAACGACTTTTCCCGGCGATCGATCTGCAGCGATCAGGAACGCGAAAGGAAGAACTTCTTATCGATAAGGAGAACCTGGCTCGCGTCTGGGTGATGCGTCGAGTACTGAATCCGCTCTCGCCTGTCGAGCAGATGGAAGTTGTTATCGAGCGCTTGTCGAAAACTAAGACGAACGCGGAATTTCTTGCTTCGATGCAAAGCTGATCATAAAGGGTATTACCTTACTGAATCGTGAATAGAGGAAGCCGTTCGACGAAATTCATCTATTCGCGATTCACTTGTGTACCATTCACCAATTATGCGTGTAGCCGTAATAGCTTCGGAGGCAGTTCCATATTCAAAAACGGGTGGCCTGGGTGACGTTGCCGGTGCACTGCCGAAGGCGTTGAAACAGGTTGGCGTTGATTCACTCCTTATCACGCCGTGCTATTGGCAGACGAAGGGCGAGCATTTGTGGCACACCGCAATTGACGACCTCTGGATTGACTGGCGCGGCAGCAGTTACCACGCCAAAGCCTTTTACAGCGAAGCCAATGGATCACCAACATTTCTTATCGATGCCCCTTCGTATTTTCATCGAGATTCGATCTACGGCTACCGCGAAGACTACGAGCGATTTGCGTTTTTCAATCATGCGGCCCTTGCATTGTTAAAGCGGATTGGGGCGCCGCCGGATATTGTTCATCTTAATGATTGGCACTGCGGATTTGCTGCCGTAGAATTGGCGGCTGAAAGGCGTTGGGACCGCTATTGGCAGAATACTCGAACCGTTTTTTCGGTTCATAACATGGCCTACCAAGGAGGATTCGATGCAGATGAGCTCTGGAAGTTCGGATTTTCCAGCGAATTTGCTCGCAACACCTTTCTTTTCAATGGTTACGCGTCCGCGATGAAAGCGGGTCTTGAGGCTTCAGACACTCTTTCAGCGGTCTCCCGTCGATATGCCTCGGAGATCCAGTCACAAGAAAACGGATATGGACTCGATTGGCTTACCAGAATGCGGTCTGGACGCTTATTTGGAGTAACAAATGGTGTTGATTATGAGGTCTGGAATCCGAAAACCGATGTGGAGATCCCTGCTCATTTCGATATCGACGATTTTTCCGGCAAAGACGAATGCAAGCGTGCGCTGCTTGAACAATTCTATTTACCCGTTGACCTGGACCGGCCGATCTTCGCCAGTGTGACGCGGCTTACTTCTCAGAAGGGTTTTGAACTGATTCAACAGGCTGCAGGCGAATTGTTGGCGTCTGGAGCTTATTTTATCGCTCTCGGCTCCGGCGAAAAGCACTACGAGGATTTTCTCCAGCGACTTCGCGACTATGCGCCGTCGCAGGTCGGTGTGTATCGGGGTTATAACGAAAGCCTCGCTCATCAGATCGAGGCCGGCGCTGACATGTTCCTGATGCCTTCAAGGTTCGAACCCTGCGGGCTAAATCAAATGTATAGTTTGCGTTACGGCACGATCCCGATCGTACGCGCTGTCGGCGGACTTGACGATACGGTCGAAAATTATGACGCTGTGAATGGAACTGGCAATGGCTTTAAGTTTGGCCCGTTTCGCGCTGACAGCTTTATCGAAAAGATCTACGAGGCCCTTTTTGCTTACGCCGACCGCGATTCGTGGCGACGGCTTCAACGGAATGGCATGATGATCGATAATTCATGGGAACACGCCGCGCGAAATTATGTGAAGCTTTACAATTGGACGCTTGATCGATGAAACGATTCCAAATGGCGCAGATAGCTGCCGTTTTTCGGAATTAGCAAATCGTTCTTCTGTGAGGTTAGTTCTTAGAAAATGATAATCGTAATTATTGGAGCCCAGTGGGGCGATGAAGGGAAAGGAAAGGTCGTCGATCTGCTCGCGGATCGCTTTGACATAGTTTCCCGATACCAGGGTGGCCACAATGCAGGCCATAGTGTATATGTCGGCGATAAGGCCTTTGTTCTCAGGTTGTTACCGTCCGGTATCATCCATCCCAACAAGACCTGTGTCCTTGGAAACGGGATGGTGATCGATCCAAAGGCGTTTTTCGAAGAAGTCGATCAGATGATCAATCAGGGCATTGACATCACTCCCGAACGCCTGAAAGTTTCAAGCCGCGCCCATCTGATCATGCCGTACCATCGAGCGTTGGATCACACATCAGAAGAACGTCTCGGGAACGAAAAGATCGGTACGACCCTCCGTGGCATCGGCCCGGCTTACGAAGACAAGGCGGGAAGGCGTGGAATCCGCGTGGCCGATGCGCTTTCTCCCGAGATATTGCGGCTGCGAATTGAACGAAATCTGGAAGAGGCCAATCGGATCATCGTCCTTTTCGGCCAACAGCCTCTTCGCGCAGACGATATTTATAATGAGATCGTCCCACTCGTCGAGCGTCTACGTCCATTCGTATCCGAGACTTCGCACTATCTTTCCGAAGCCAGGAAGTCGAACAAAAGGATACTTTTGGAAGGCGCTCAAGCAACTCTTTTGGATGTCGATCACGGAACATATCCATACGTCACATCGTCGAATCCGACCGCCGGAGGCGCGTCGGTTGGCGCAGGAATCCCTCCACACCACATCACGGGCGTGCTCGGGATAGTTCGCACTTACGCGACGCGTGTCGGTGAAGGGCCGTTTCCGACCGAGATGCTTGATGCTGAAGAGGGTATGGCGCATCTCATTCGCGAACGCGGCAACGAATACGGCTCGGTCACAAAGCGTCCTCGCCGATGCGGCTGGTTCGACGCTGTGGCAACAAAATACGCTTCAGAGCTGAATGGGTTCGATTCTATCGCGCTTACAAAACTTGATGTGCTAGATGAAGTTGACGAAATAAAAGTGTGTGTCGGATATGAAGTCGGCGGACGGAGAATCGATACTTTCCCCGCCGTTTCGCAAGACCTTCGAGAGATCAAACCAGTCTACGAAACGTTAGCGGGATGGAAGTCAGACACAGTCGGCACAACTGATTTCAGCGATTTGCCGGACAAGGCAAAAGCGTACGTCGAGTTTCTATCACGATCCATAGGTGTCGAGATCGGCCTTATCTCGACCGGTCCTGAGCGCGATCAGACAATAATTCTAAAGAATTCGGTAATGGAAGGCTGGTTTAAGAACTAGGTACTTGATGACTTCTTCAGGTGACGTAGAGATCGTGGGTTTCAGCGAGGATTTCGCCGGCGCTTTTGCGGAGTTAAACTACGAGTGGATCGAAAAATACTTCTCTGTTGAAGATCAGGATCGAAAGATCCTCGATGCGCCTTATACATATGTGATCGAACCGGGCGGACAAATATTTTTCGCTATCATCGACGGAGTTGTGGCCGGAACCGTGGCACTTATTGTTGTTGATGCATTTCGCGTTGAACTTGCAAAGATGGCCGTCGCCCCGAAATTTCATGGTCGCGGGATCGGCGCTAATTTGGTTGCCGCATGTATCGAGTTTTCAAAGGCGGCGGGCATGACACATATTGTTCTTGAATCTCATTCGATTTTACGCCCTGCATTATCCCTCTACAAGAAGCATGGATTTGTCGAGATACCGCCCGACCCGAATTCACTCTATTCGCGTTCGGACATTCGAATGGAACTTGCCATCTAGAACTCGAGTGTGTAAAATTTTCAATTCGGCCAGCGAAACGTGAATAGACGTGCCGCGGGCCGCGTGGTCCGATAGCTCAGTCGGTAGAGCAAATGGCTTTTAACCATTGGGTCGAAGGTTCGAGTCCTTCTCGGATCACCAATTAAATCAATGACTAAGGGCATCCAATGCGGATGCCCTTTCGTGTATTGTGTGCCTATAGTGTGCCAAACTGAGAAGAAATGCGTCTCAGGGGCTTTTTCTTGACTCCGCCGAAACAGATGGCTGAACTTTGCCGACGATATAACTATCGCGGGCCCTGAGAACGAGGTTGGGCCGACTTACGCGCACTTTGATGCTTTTTCGTTCTCCAGCGGCGCCTTCGATCTTTGGAACATACCCGATGTTGTATTGCCGGCGAAGTTCTTCTGCGATCCCCGTAAATGCTGCCGACAGCCCGCCCGGAGTCGCTTCCGCCCTAAATACCCGGCCGCCGGTATACGCCGCGAGGTCTTCGAGATACCGTTTGCCCAGAGCGTATTCCTCAGCGCTCGTGCCGCGAGTGCCGTATATAACGCTGCCAGGAAAGGAGACGCTACGACTGTTATCAAAAAATGTATTGTAGTAGATTGGGAAAATAAGAGAATCAGCCTCTTCAGCTATTGCAACAGAGCCGTCATAATCGTTACGGCCGGAAGTCGTATCAACGCCGTCCGTGAACAATACAACCGCCTTTCTACCTGCGATCTTACTCAGCCGTTTCTGCAAGGTAAAAACTACAGCACTGTACAGTGACGTTCCGTCACCAAAATCCGCCTTCTTTATTGCACGGTAGATTCTTTCACGATCTTTCGTCACCTCCGTGAGCACATGCACGTTCGAATCGAACTCGATAACCATCACCTGATCTTGGGGCTTGAGTTGATCGACAAAGGCGGCGGCGGCCATCCGAATCTGATCTATCTTAAACCCTGTCGACGGGCTTGTATCGATCAGCAAGACTACGGTCACAGGCTTCTCGGTCGTGCCGAAATAAGCGATCTCCTGTTCGACTCCGTTCTCAAAGATCTTAAAATCATCCTGACGCAAATTTGGAATATACAAACCGTTCCGGTCGAAAACAGATACAGGGATTGTTACCAGGCTCGTATCGATCCGCTCAACGTCCCCTTCGTCGATAACAGACGCAGTCGACGTAGCGGGCTTCTCGGGGATAGCAAGCTTAGCGGGGGGCTTTCGAAAGATCGGATTTTTCTTTTGCGGATTTGACTCAGAGTATTCCGGGCCGGTATAAGTGATCGCGGGAACGGGTGTTGCCGGTGCTTCAAGTCTCCGGCCGCTTTGCGCCGGATTCGCTGCGAAGCAGGCGAAACATAGGATAATGGCTGTCGCCGAAAACCTCATAATCCGCATACTCATATATGATGCAAGTCCTTCATTCCTCGGATGCCAACTCAGGAAAATAACCCGACCACAGTTTGTACCGAAAATACCGCCATTAGCGCAACAACGGTCCAGCCAGCGGCCTGAAGCCACAATGGATGCCTATATTCACCGATCGAGCGCCGGTTTCTTGACGCGATCAGGACCAAAGCCAATCCGATCGGAAGTATGAAACCGTTTATGGTCCCGGCCCAGACGAGAACTGATATTGGCTGCCCAATGAACATAAATATGCCGGTTGAGGTAACGATGAACGCGACGATCAAGTGATTATTTTTCCGCCCGATCGATGTGTGAAATGTTTTTAGGAATGAAACGGAAGTATAAGCAGCGCCGATAACAGATGTAATTGCCGCAGCCCACATCACGATACCAAACAAGCGATATCCTACCGTACCCGCTGCGTTCTGAAACACCGAGGCTGGAGGATTTTTAGCATCGATCAACATCCCCGTCGCCAATACGCCGAATGACGCGAGAAAGAGCAGATAACGAATTGCGGCAGTTAGCAATATTCCAGTTATAGCGCCTCGGTTGACGTCAGGAAGCGATCCTTGGCCAGTTACGCCTGCATCGATCAGCCGATGTGCCCCTGCAAACGTTATGTATCCACCAACTGTGCCACCGACAAGCGTGACGATCACGCGAGGATCGATCCTCTCCGGAACAAACGTACGGTAAATCGCGTCGCCAAGGGGCGGCCGAGATTCGAATACGACATAGACTATGAGTGCTAGCATCACCAGTCCAAGGATCTTTACGACAAGGTCCATAGCCTTGCCTGCTTCCTTGAAGAGAAATATCGCAATGGCGACCGCAGCGCTGAGTATGGCTCCGTACTCGACCGGCAGACCGAACAACACATTTAGTCCGAGTCCGCATCCAGCGATATTTCCGATATTAAATACGAGTCCGCCAAATGCGATAAGAACCGCCAGCAAATAGCCGCTTCCCGGCAACGTATCGTTTGCCACGTCTTGTCCGCGCTTACCGGTCACTGTCAGGACACGCCAAATATTTAGCTGTGCAAATATGTCGAGGACAACGGAAATTAGTATTACAAAACCGAAGCTTGCCGCAAGTTGATTCGTGAAAACTGTAGTTTGGGTCAAAAATCCCGGCCCGACGGCAGATGTCGCCATCAGAAATGCGGCCCCGAGAATCACAGATGATATTGACGAGTTTTTCATTTGCGGTAAGGAGGTTTGACATCGATCTCGCCGTTGTCGACGGCTTGTCGGATAGCGGCGGCAAGTTCGACAGAATGATCACCATCACCGTGAATACAGATCGTATCAGCACGGATGGGAATGCTGGTACCGTCGGTTGCCTCGATCGTTCGTGTGCGGATCATTCGAATCACCTGGTCCGCAGCTGCCGACGCGATCGATATCAGGGAATTAGGCTCGAAGCGCGGCGAAAGGGTTCCGTCAGCCTTATATGTCCGATCAGCGAACGCCTCAGACGCGGTTCGAAGCCCGATCGATTTTGCCGCTGAGATCAGGAAACTCCCATACAGCCCGTATAATATCAGGTCACGATCGATGGATTTGACAGCCGCTGCAACACATCTCGCGAGGTCTTCGTCCTTTGCGGCTTGGTTATACAAGGCGCCATGCGGCTTTACGTGTCTGAGATCGGCGCCGAACGATTCACAAATGCCTTTTAGGGCCGAAACTTGGTACAGCACGATATCGGACACCTCCTGCAGAGGCAACGAAATCGCATTTCTTCCGAAGCCTTGTGGATCGAAATAGCCCGGATGCGCACCGATAGCTGTATCACTTTCAATCGCCAATTCAACAGTCCGACGCATCGTTGATGCATCGCCCGCGTGAAATCCGCAAGCAATATTAGCTGATGAAACGTACTTCATAAGCGCGGCATCGTTCCCGAAGCCCTCGCCCATGTCGCAGTTGAGGTCGATTGATCGTGTCATTTACTTCCATCACCAGCTAGAAAGACTGCTAGTAAAATATCAATCATAATCACACGCGATTCGCAGCAAGTTGAGTTCGGCTTCATAGGTCGCCGCGATGGCCTCCGCATCATCGACCTTAACACTGTGGAATGCGATCTTATCATTCGGACCAAATTGTGCGAGCAGTGGCAAATCGGGCCCGATCACATGAGCGACTCGCGGATATCCGCCCGATGTTTGATGATCGGCCATGAGCACAACCAATTGTCCGTCAGGGAGAATTTGGACGGTTCCGAAGTTTGCTCCTGATGAAATGAGTTCCACGTTCGAGCGTCGCTTCAATTCGGGCCCTGACAATCGGTAGCCCATCCGATTAGAGTTTTTTGTTACGACGAAATCTTCCGAATAGAAAAGTGATTTGCTTTCATCGGTAAGTATATGGAACTCTGCTCCTTCAATCACACGAACGGTAGGGAACCGGCTATATCTTGGGATCAGTGACGGCGAAATGATCTGTCTGAATCTGTAGTTGGGAAAAATGTGGCCAGATTGCTTGATAGGTATCCTGTCCCCGGTTATCAGACTTCTTCCACTCCAACCACCGAAGTGAGCAGCAAGATTTGTACTCACGCTGCCTAAAAGTCGAGGCACATCGAATCCTCCGGCGACCCCTAGATATAGACGATGTCCGGAGCGCTTTTCTGGAAATTTAAGAACGCTGTCCTTCGGTGCCCGTTGAAGACGCCAATTGCCGATCGGAACTCCATTAAGTTCAGCCGAGAAATCGGCCCCGCCGAGGGCGAATATTGATTCCCGCTCGAACACGATCTCACCAGCGGGGAAGTGAAGCTCGAGAACACCGTTGTCGTCAGAGGAGCCGAGAAGTATGTTGATCAACCTCGCCGTGGTGCGATCCATTGCGCCGCTAGGATTAATGCCGCGGCTCATCATGCCGTGTCGCCCAAGATCTTGAACGGTGGTTAGGAGTCCCTGTTTTCTAATGAATACCGTCACGCTTTGAGACTGAACCGTACAGCGTCGCCCGGTCTTAGCAAGCACGGTTCGACAGCTTCGGGTGAGAACAACTCAACATCGGTTCGCCCGATGATCTGCCAGCCTCCGGGTGACTCCTGGGAATAAATACCGGTTTGCTTTCCCGCTATGCCGACACTCCCCTTCGGAACGCGAAGTCTCGGGGAAACTTTCCGGTTCATAACGATCTTATCATCGACTTCACCCATATACGCAAAACCAGGTAAGAACCCGAGCATATAAACACGATAGGTCCTCGAGAGAAAAACTTCGACCACATCCTGTCGCGAAAGACCGGATCCGCTGCAAACAAGGTCCAAATCCGGGGCGTTGACCGCATCAAAACTCACGGGGATCGTTATGGACCTTTCGTCTACGCCCTTTTCCGGAATGTCGGTCTCGAGTGCCTGATGCACGAGTGCCTGAACGCTCGCGAATGCAGTTTCGCTTTCCGGGAACGCTTTTCGGACCGACATAACCGAATAAAAAAGGGTCATTGAGGCATAGGCGGGTACGGCCTCGATCAGACCAGGGAAGGGATTCCTAGTGAACCAACTCGCAAGCGCAAGTGAACTTCGATTAAGGCCCTCCGAGATCTCGTTCCCGAATTCGATCGTAAGTGCATTTTCACCCAACGGGAATATCCGCATAGGTAGTCATTGAAGTTTCACCGGCGACGAAGATCTTCGGTATATAATTCGCGAGAGACGCGGTAATTGTTCATCACCTTAAACACGTAATTCTTTGTTTCGGCAAACCCGATCTCCGCCGCAAAAACTCCCTGGATAGCCGGCTTTGTTCGAGTCATCCAACGGGCGGCGTTATCTTCGCCGCCATTATAGCTAGCGGCAATGGCTTCATAAAACCACCCGAATTCGCCCTTCAAATGGCCAACGTAAGCACTGCCGATAGCTATATTTACCGAAGGGGAATATAGCATATCCGGCGTGAGTGTTGGATAACCGGCTATATCCTTGTATTTGATCGCTGTGTCGAAAACAAGCTGAAGTAGTCCCCTTGCGCCGGCGGGCGATTTCGCGTTCGATTTAAAGGTGCTCTCCTGTTTCATTATCGCGAGAAGAAACCGCGGATCGATCTTATTTTGCCCGGCATACTTCAAAAGGTCGGCCCGGTACATTACAGGATAAGAGGACGCTGAAATACTGCTAAGCGGATCGGGCTTTCCGCCGGACAGTCGAATGTGTTCTGCGGCCAGACCGCCGAAATATGACCCGGCACTATTGGGAATCGACGAATACACCGCCAACGCTTCTGCCAGCTTCCCATCCTTTTCGAGCGCGAGCGCCTTTAAATACTCTACTTCATCCCCGCTTGTCATTGTGCCCAGGAAGTTGTTGGCTCGCAGAAGTTCATCGGCGGTTTTCCCAGCGGCATTCCAACTACCCCGGTAAATCTCCATTCTTAGCCGTGCGTGCAGGGCATTGGTCGCAGCAGGCTTGCCCGCGAACTTTACACGGGTTCTATCGACCCATTCATTAGCTTCCTCATATTTTTCAGCCTCACGATACGCGTCAATAATATTCAGATAGGAAGATTCGATCCGCTCACCATCAGGGAACAGCGTCGCGTACTGCTCGTAAGTCTTCGCAGCGTCGAGGTTCCTGCCGAGGCGGACATAAGAGGCGCCCTTGAACGCAAGTCCCTCACGGCCGTCTTTTGTATCGAGATGATCTTTGGTCAGACGATCGAACCAAAACACCGCCTTCGCATATTCCCGTTCCCACATATATGATCGGGCGATTCCAAAGAGTGCTTTCGCCATTCCAGGATCCGATGGGTAAAGATCGAGTATTTTCTGCCAATGCGCCCGAGCTTCCGGAAAAAGCCGATTTGCGGAATAGACTTCAGCACGCGATAAATGCTCGCCGGAAGAGTGACTGTTAAGATGTCCCGCCGGATCACGATCATTTTTATCAAGAGCGATAACACGTCGAAGCGATGCATCCGACTGAGCTGACAAGGAGCCCACGAGTAGACTTACCGATACGGCGAGAAAAAATAAGGCCTTTATTTTCATTAAAGATTGTTTACAAACAGATTCTGGAGTGCATAAACATTTTACCGCATTTTAGACGATAAGAAAATCAACTTGGGTTGCCGTTAATAAATGAGAAAGTAAATCGATCGGGTCAATGCCGATATGCGATCCTATCTGATCATTTGCCGCGACCCCGCGGGCGGTTAAAGTTGTATGTGGCGCATGTTACAATTTATAAAAAAGGAGTCCACTCAAAAGAAAAATGAAACTAGCATTGAATGGGGCGACGACGATGCACGCCAACCTTGAAACAGATATCCGGGCCGCCGGAAAGGCCGGATTCGAATTGGTTGAGATCTGGGCAGCAAAGCTTCGGAAATATTTGGAGAACAGCGATACCGCCGTCTTAAATCATCTAATGGCCGAAAGTTCAATTGAGGCTTATTCGATAAACTCGATCGAACACATTACGTTTCGAACCGCCGAAGACTATGAAGTAATAAAGTCTGAATGTAATGAATTATGCCGAATTGCGCATGAGATCGCATGTCCGTATGTTGTCGTGGTCCCCGGATTAATGCCTCAATATGCCAGCGAAAATGACATAATCGACGAATCGGTTCGGGTTTTAACCGAATTGGGCGACATTGCCGCGGGTTACGGAGTCGGACTAGCGTTCGAGTTTCTTGGGCAAACAGATTGCTCAGTTCAAACGCTAGACCTCGCAAAACGGATCGTCGATGCTGTCAACAAACCGAACATAGGACTTGTGATTGACACGTTTCATTTTTATGCAGGGAATTCAAGCTTTGACGCGATCGAGACGTTGGATCCCGCTAAGCTATTCATTTTTCATATTAACGACGCCGAAAACCTTCCGAAGGACCAACTTACGGATGCGCACCGTCTGTACCCCGGCACCGGCATTTTACCGATTGCCGCCATAAAGGATTGTTTCGACCGAATTGGCTATGATCGAATGGCCAGCGTAGAGATCTTTCGGCCCGAATATTGGAACCAGGATCCTTTTGAAGTGGCACGAAAGGCGAAAGCGGCGACCGATCAGGCATTGGGCCTCGGGATTTATGCGGCGGGTGGAAGTTGGTGACTAACTTGGGACAAGCGATGGAAAGGGTAAAGATCGGAATTATTGGAACTGGCTATATTGGGAACGTCCACGGACGAATTTACTCGGGCGATGAACGCGTCGAGGTCGCCGCGCTCTATGACATCGTACCCGAGAGAGCGCAAACAATGTCACGATCAATCGGCGGTAAGGTTTGTGCCTCTAGGGAAGAATTTCTCGACAGTTGCGCCGCCGTTATTGTGTGCACCCCAAACAAGACCCACACTGAGATCGCAACGCAAGCTATCGCCGCCGGTAAACACGTTTTTTGCGAAAAACCGTTCTCGATCGGGCTTCCCAACGCCCAGAAACTGCTTGCTGCCGCCGATAGCGGTACCGGGGTTTTTCAGGTCGGCCATAATCGCCGGTATGCCCCCGTCTACGTAAAATTGAAGGAATTGCTGACAAATGACCGGGCGCACTCTGCTCATATTAAGATGAATCGGGGTGAGCTGAAGAATCCGGTTTGGACGGGCGATGTAGGTGTAACCGGCGGTTTTTTGTATGAAACAACCATACATTTGTTCGATATGATGCGGTTTCAGTTTGGCGAGATCGAGGAACTCGTGGCGTATGGATCGCAGCACGAATATCCTGAGCTGGATGAGTTTTCAATAATATTCAGATTTCGCAATGGGTTCCATTGCACTTTCGCATCGTCTTCGGATGCAAGCTGGCACTTTCCCTTCGAGCGAATTGAAGCATTCTGTCATCATCGCACAATAATGACCGAAGAAATGGAGCGTCTGTATGATTCTCGCGGGATAAATGCCAATTTCGAAACGCTATCATGGCATATGACCGAAAAGGAAGAACGGTGGGGCTATGTTCAAGAGGACAGGGCATTTGTCGACGCGATACTGACTGGCAGCAAGCCGCCGGTTACGGCCCTCGACGGCTTTCGGTCTGTTGAATTGGTGGAGTCGGTTTATGATGCAATTAGAACTGGCGATAAGATCCGATTTCAAGAGGCGTTATGACGCAGTGTCCCAATTGTATGAATCCTGTCTCCGGTGAGAGTAATTTCTGCCGGTTTTGCGGTTTTAAGTTCCTGCTCGAAAAGCCGCCGCAACGTGCTAATTATGACTACGAGCCGCCGCGGCCTTATGTATGGAAAACAGATGAATATCAAACCCAGAGTGAAGCACGGCCCGTCGTTCAACGAGAGGCTGGAGCAAACGTTCAACCCTTTTCAACGGAGGACCAATTCGTTGGTCGCCAGCAGCTTACTCACCCCGATCCGCACTATTTGACCGGGGATTACCGATGTCCGCATTGCGCTATGCAAGTCGTGCCGCGAATCGAACGTCGTATCTCGTCCACCGGCTGGATCGTTTTTGCCGTTTTGCTCGTCTTGGTCTTTCCGCTATTTTGGATCGGACTGTTGATAAAAGAGGACGTATGGATCTGCCCGGGATGTAACGCCAAAATGTGACCGTTTATCGGTAATAATATCCTTTAGGGTGTTCAATCTTTACTTCCGGATTTGTGCTCAAAACATCAACTCTGTGATAACCCTTTTTCATATGCGTCGATAGGTAGGTTAGAGAAAACTGACGGCTTAATAGCACCGTCAGTTCACGGAAAAACGGAACAAAGCTGATCGGCGCGACGGAGCCCTGAAAAAAGGCACGGCCGCCCGTTTCATCAGAAAGTCGCTGCAGCGCACCCTGCGCACCGAGGATAAGCGGCGAACCGATCCGGGCAGTAAACGTGGCCGGTGAATAAATCGAATAGATCGCCACGCCCCGTCTTTGGGCACGAAGTATTGCTCTATCAAGATCAGGACTTTGTGTGACTGAAAAACCGCCTGGCAGCTGCCCGCTGTCAAGGCCGTCAGAAACCACCAGAAGTGCGCGTCGACCGGTTGGCAAGGCATCAAATCGATCGAGCGCTTCGATCACGCCGTCATACGGGTTTCGTGGTGCGGCAGCCGCGCTTCCGCTCACGATTCTGATCGAGTTCGACGCCTTCTCGAGATCTTCCGTAAATTTCTGTCGAATTTGAAGCGAACCGCCGGAAATATATGCAACCATCACTCGAGAGCCTCGCGGAAGGGTTCGAATGAACCTGGAGACTTCCCGAAGCTGTAAGTTGATATTTGCCGTAAGGTCATCCTGGATCACTATGCCAAGCGCTAACGGCGTACTTGCAACACTCCGTATCGAAAGGATCGTCTGTTCTTCACGGTCCTCCTTTACAACAAGACGTTCCGCCTGAATGAACTCCTGAGCTTGACCTTCTTTGATCTCCTTTTTCGTGAATATCGATATCGGTATTGTCACGGTGCGAACGCGTTGCCGATTGTCACTGGTTGTCGATTGTGCAGCAATGTCCGAAGCGGCCGCGAATATGACCAAAACAACGAATAAAGGTTTGAACTTAAAGGTAATCCTCATAATTGCGGCGATCAGGAGATTTATCATTCAAATAATAATACAATCGCTGTGAAGATTTAAGCGTGTGATGCTGAATATTTGGAATTAGTTTCCTTCTTAGGTAAATTAAGCTGCTTGTTATGAATGAATTAGCGGAAAGATATGAAGTGACAAAAAAGGACTTGGCAACCGGCCGAAATCTTAAAATAGCGGCCTGGTCTGCACCGCTCCTTCTGTCTTTTGTCCCCGCAATATTATTCGCGTTTCTATTTGTCGCGTTCGGTACAACACCGCCGGCGGCCGCATCGATATTGTTTTTCGGCGTGCTCTTCACTCTTATGGGACTGTTGCTTGGGTTCATTGCCTCGGTGTTTTTCGCATTCCGTCGTTCGCAATGGACTAAAGAAATGCGAGAACGGATCGCCGCGGATGGGATAAGGGCCGAAGAAATCGATTGGTTTCGGCACGAGTTGAATGCCCGTGAAATACGTTCGCTAAGATCTCTTGAAAAATACGATCTCTTAATGGCGGACGCATACCGCGAAACGCTCGCCTCACGATTGACCGCCTCGAGGATTATTCGGTCATCCAAGAGTGAACTTACCCATGCGAAACGCCGCCAAAATGATCTTAAACGTCTAGAATCTGAGAATGTTGACCGATTCCGCGTCCAAGCGGAGGATGATGTTAGGAAGATAAACTCTATTAACACCGAAGCCAAGCAAATGCTTGTGGAAGCAGAATCGAGGTTGCAGATGATCGAAGCTGCGTCGATGCGTGGAGGTCATTTGGCGGATTCGGAATTAGCTTTGAAAAAACTGTCAGCTCGCTCGAAAGCCCTACCGCTCGCACTTGAAGCTGCCAGGATGCATGAAGAAATACGTAGGGAGATCGAAGCTGGATCAGCTGAAGAATCCAATGGGGGGCAGTGAAAGAAGACCGCAAAGCCGTTCGAACGTATGAATTGAACCTGTAGTAAACAGGTGGGTGGCTGTCCGTTAATGCAAACGTCGAAGCCGATCTCTATGGCAATTCTTCAATTTGAAAGATTGCACCGAAACGCGGCATTGGCCTCCCTTTCTTCATATGTTGGCTCAATTATTTTTGCGTCCGGTGACGAGCCCCGCAGAACTTCTTTCGCTAAAAGAACTATATCACAAGTCGTCGAAGCCTAGGTAATAAATATCGGAATTGGACAGGGGTCGCCAATGCTAACTAATCGGCATAACAAGCGGCTTTTGCTTTAGAACTCGGTCGAGCATTTCGGCACACTCAGCACTACGTGAGGCGAGTTGAGCGTCCGTTTGAGCGTGAGAATTCTTCATTTGATAAAACTCATCAGCGATATGAAGTGCGGCTAAGATCGCAACCTTTAGCGAATCAACTGTCAAAGTCCCCGACGCGATGTCGCGCATTTTGGTGTCCACATATTCGGCGAGACGCATTATGTATTCATTATCGCCGTCGGAGCGTATGCTGTACGTCTGGTTATATATCTCAACTCGGATCGATTGTTCAGGAGAACTCAATTTGACCTTTTCATTCATCATCTCCACTATCTCCCTACCGCCTCAGCCACTTCAGAATCGATTATCGTCATGGCATCCAGCATTGCTTCGACCTTGAGTGATATTGCGTCGCGTTCTGAAAGAAGACTTTCAACCTTCTCCTCTAAGCGGCGCTTCTCATCAAACAATCTTGTGATTTCCTGCTGCATCTCTGTAGTCTTCTTTTCGACCAGGACTTTTTCGTCCCGCATACGTTTAGCGAACTCAATTGTAAGGTATATCTTGTCCTCAAGATGCGAGAACTTCTCCATTCCGGATAGGCCGTTCATGTATAATTCGTCCTGTAGTGTAGCTGTATTGCCCGTTTCGATTATGTTGCGTTTTCAGTAAAACTTCAAGTAACTTATCAAACCTTTTTCTAGGTCCGCTGAATTGCTCCCAATGCATCTTCAAGGCCGGATACAATTTCTTTGTGTAACGCGTCCACCTCTTCATCGATCAAAGTTCGCTCGTCGCTTCGGTATTCAAGCCGGACCGTAATTGACCGCTCGTTGTCTCCTATACCTTTTCCTTCGTAGGTGTCCACAAATGCGACACTCCGACATAGCTCACTTCCGCGGTCGATTACGGCGTCCCGGATCGCGTCGTACGAGGTCGAGCGTTCAGCTAAGAGCGAGACGTCCCGTATGATCGCGGGATAGCGCGGCAACGGCCGGTAAACGATCGGGAGCGTGTTCACAGCTAGAAGTGATTGCAGTTCAACTTCGGCAACGAATACGGGCTGACGGAATTTATAAGCGGCGCTGATGTCATCACGTAAGCGCCCGACATATCCGAAAATCCTGCCGTTCAGGGAAATCGACGATGACTGACCCTTTCGCAAATGCCTAACATCGGCGTCTGCAAATTCAAGATCAGAAATACCGGCAGCGTTTAATGAGGCTTCGACGGCGCCTTTAGCATCGTAAAAATCAAAATCACGGCCAGGCATTGCTCGGTTTTCTAAAACCTCACTGCCGGTCATAACTAGGGCAAACAATTCTCGTTCGTACGGGAGGCGATCTTCACGTGCATTTGATGCAAAAGCCTTGCCGACCTCAAATAATGACACGTTACGACGCTGGTGATTAAAATTTGTTCGAAGGGCGTCCAGAAGGCCGGGAAGCAATGTCGGCCGCATCCGTACGGCTCCATCGATGACCGAATGCTGAAGCGTAACGAAGCGCTCGGAATCCGCGTTTTCAAAAAGGCTGGGTACGTGCTCAAAGATTTCGTCGCTATCGCGATCAATAAAACTGTAAGAAATTGCCTCGTCAAAACCCATTTCGATCAGTGTCCGCCGAAGCTGCAGCTTTCTCATCTCATTCGGTTGATACTCGCCGGCACCGTACAATGGCGGTAGTTCAACGGCAATGTTCTCATATCCTGAATGCCGGGCGATCTCTTCGACCAAGTCCTCCTCGTTTGAAATGTCATGCCGCCAAGACGGAGAATGAAAAAGTTGCGAAGAACCGGTAGTGGACTGGACCGCATCGTCGCTCGTAATCCCGAGCGAATTCAAGATCCGAACACAGTCATTGGTCTCCACTGCGAGTCCTGTCAGCCGGCTAACAGAAGCGCTAATGTCGGAAGAATGGATCTCATAAGGAGAATAACGCTTAGGATACACGTCGAGAAATTCGGCTGGTTCACCCGATGCGAGAGCTACGATCAATTCAGTGGCACGGTCGGATGCCCTCGTCAAATTTTCGATATCGACACCTCGTTCGAACCGGTAACTCGCCTCAGTCACAAGATTTAGAATTCGCGATGTGCGCCTTATATTCTCGCGTTTAAAATATGCGACCTCAAGCAATACATTAACTGTTGATTCAGAAATTGCGGATTCTGAGCCACCCATTATACCGGCAACGGCCGCAGGCTTTTCTGCGTCGCAGATCACCATCATGGTTTCGTCGAGCTTACGATCGGTTTCGTCAAGAGTCTTGATTGTTTCGCCATGCAGTGCGGTCCGTACGACGATGCGCCGGCCAGTCAATTTGTCGAGATCGAATGCGTGCATTGGCTGTCCGAGCTCATGCATCACATAATTTGTGATGTCGGCTATGTTGTTGATAGAACGTTCGCCAATTGCATCAAGTCTTTGCACGATCCATTTGGGTGACGGGCCGATCTTTACGTTCCGGATGACCCTTGCCGTGAAACGATGGCAAAGATCGTCTTCAGTGATCGTTACAAGGTCTGCATCAGCAGGCGTCGAGAAAGTTTCTTTCCCGTCGAATCGTAATGGTGAATTTGTGATAACGCCGATCTCGCGTGCTATGCCGAGATGTGAAAGACAATCCGGTCGGTTGGACGTTAGGTCTATATCGAATACTTGGTCATCGCCGTGTGTTCGAATACCTTCAACCGCGAGCCCCACTCGTGTCAGTTTCAGTGCCAATTCCTCGGGAGGAAGGTCAATGGCGATCAGATCTTTTAACCAGTTGTAGCTGATATTCATAAAGTCGACCCGGACGCTAACTTACCCCATGCGACTGACGCCGAGATAAAATAACCAACAGAACGAAAAGATATTACTTAAACTGCTCCAAAAATCTCACGTCATTTTCGAACATATGTCTGATGTCATCTATCGAATACATCAAGGCACACATACGTTCGAGGCCGAAACCGAACGCGAACCCGGAGTAGACGTATGGATCGACGCCCACGGATCTTAAGACATTCGGATGAACCATTCCCGAACCACCAAGTTCGATCCAACCAGAGCCTTTGCAAGGGCGGCAGCGCTCTTTTTCGACGTTGCCGGTTCCGTGGCACTTGAAGCACGAAAAGTCGAACTCCGCGCTCGGTTCCGTAAAAGGGAAGAAGGACGGGCGAAACCGGGTGATCGTGTCCTCGCCGAACAATCGCTTAAGCCATTCGGTTACGGTGCCTTTCAGGTGGGCCATCGTGATGCCCCTATCGACACACAGCCCTTCTATTTGGTGAAACATAGGCACATGCGTCATATCTGGCGTGTCACGGCGAAAAACCTTTCCCGGCGCGATGATCCGGATCGGCACACCACGGCGTTCCATCGCGCGGATCTGAACGGTGGAAGTCTGCGAACGAAGCGCAAAACCCTTGGTCGTGTAGAACGTATCCTGGGATTCGCGTGCCGGATGGCCCTCGGGAATATTCAGGGCATCGAAATTGTAATAATCTGTCTCGATCTCTCGATCGTCTTCGATCGCATACCCCATCGAAACAAAAATATCCTCGATCTTCTGCCGCAATATCGTAATAAGATGTAAATGCCCTGTTCGACGCCGTCGGCCGGGAACTGTTACGTCCAACCGCTCACGCCCGATCTTCGCGTACGAAATAAACTCCCCCAACGCCGTCGCCGCGGCCTCGATCCGGCTTACGATCTCTTTTTCGACGGCCTGAACGCGTTGAGCGAATTCCGCCCGATCGCTCGCCGGGACTTTGCCGATCAGCTTTTTCGCATCTGCAATAGGCGAGTTTTTCCCAGCGTGCTTGATCTTTATTTCACTGATCTCGCGCAGCGATACCTCGGCATTAGACAGATCGGTACCGTCCAATTTCAATTGATCAAAACGCCCGAATTCGTTGTCGAATGAAGCGCGGATCGGCTCGAGTTGTTCCGATACATCCATAATATTAGCCGCCGATGGACGCGGGAATACGCAATATTCAACAATTATTGGCGTAGACCCGCGAATATCCGCGGCTAGTTGATTCGATCTATGCTGCGGCCTGCTGCTGTTTTCCGATGGCGTCCCTTGCCTGCCCTGCGATCGTTGCAAAGGTTTCCGGCTGTTTGACCGCCAGATCGGCCAGCGATTTGCGGTCTAGCTCGATGCCGGCGAGGCTCAGTCCGTGGATGAACTGAGAATATTTCATATCGTTCAAACGGCAGGCCGCATTAATGCGGACGATCCAAAGCTTTCGAAAATCACGTTTTTTCAGCTTTCGGCCGGTATACGCAAAATTAAGCCCTCGTTCAACGGATTCCTTTGCCGAGCGATACAGTTTCGACTTTGTTCCTCGGTAGCCTTTTGCTAGGGCCAATATTTTTTTGCGTTTTTCTAAACGCTTATTACCACGTTTTGCTCTTGGCATTTTTTCACTCCTTTAAAACACTTCAGTTTCCAATTTTAGCCAGGATTGTTTGGGGCCAACGAACGGGCGGGCCATTATCTACAATCCGAAACTAAAAATCGACTAGTCTCTTCCGTAGGGCAGCATCTTCTCGACGCGTTTCTGATCGCCTTCTGAAACCAAAGCATCAATATCCAGATTCCGTTTACGCTTGCTAGTTTTCTTTGTTAAAATATGGCGCGCGTGCGAGTGTCCGCGTTTAAATTTGCCGGAGGCCGTTGAGCGAAATCGTTTCGCTGCCCCTTTATGTGTTTTCAGTTTTGGCATTGTTTATTCTCCTTACTCAAAATCGGCCGACATTAAAGTCGGCTCCTTTAAATATTCGTACCTTATTCCCCGGTACTCTCGGCGCTCTGAGCTGCTTCGGTTGATGTGCTCTCAATCGGTGCCGGAGTTTCCTTCTTTGGCTCGGTATCGATCTTCTTGTCCGCAGGTGCGGCCGGCTTTTTCTCCGGGACCTTCGCCTTTTTCGGGATGAAGATCGTGAACATCTGGTACCCTTCCATTTTCGGATAAACCTCAACATCCGCCAGGTCGGCCAAGTCTACGGTTAGCTTCTTCAAAATCTTTGCACCTAGTTCGCGGTGAGTCATTTCGCGTCCTCGAAATGCGATCGCCGCTCTTACCTTGTCCCCTTCAGATAACCATTCGCGGGCATGTTCCATGCGGTAACCATAATCGTGATCGTCCGTACCGGGACGAAACTTGATTTCTTTCACCTGAACCGTAACCTGCTTCTTTTTCGCCTCATGGGCTTTTTTCTTCTGCTCGTAAAGAAACTTGCCGTAATCGATCAACTTACAGACGGGCGGCTTCGCGTTAGGCGCGATCTCAACAAGATCGATACCTCGGTCGCGGGCGGTCTGGATCGCGTCGCGGGTATCCATTACGCCAAGAGCTTCTCCTTCCTCGGTGACGACCCGTACGGACGGTACGCGTATGCGTTCGTTTGTGCGATGCAGCGGTTCGCGAATACGCGGTTTATATCTACTTCCAAATCTTCTAGCGATATAGCCTCCTTTTGCTATGTACCTAAATGCTTCGCAGCAATTTTTGCTGCATTATCATTTCTTTAAATTCTTCCAGAGTCATCGCGCCGATGTCTCCCTGTTTTCTTTCGCGAACAGCAACGCGGCTTTCTTCAAGTTCCTTGTCGCCAAGCACCAGCATATACGGTATTTTCTGCATTTGTGCGTCCCGAATTTTCGCTCCGATCTTGTCGGATTTCAAGTTCGTTTCAACCCTAAATCCGGCGTTGCGCAATTCCGCAGCAATTTGTGCTGAGTACTCGTTGATGCGATCGGTGATCGGCAACACGGCGACCTGCACGGGCGCGAGCCACAACGGAAACGCACCCGCATAGTGTTCGATCAGAACGCCGAAGAACCTCTCAACCGAACCAAACAACGCCCGGTGGACCATTATCGGCCGATGTTTCTGGTTATCGTCGCCGATAAATTCAAGTTCGAAACGTTCGGGCAGATTGAAATCAAACTGTATTGTCGACAATTGCCATAGTCGCCCGATCGAATCCTCGACCTTAATATCTATCTTCGGCCCGTAAAAAGCCGCCTCACCTTCGATGCGTTCGTAGGGAATGGATCGTTTGGTTAACGCGTTAACTAACGCCTTCTCAGCGTTTTGCCAATCCGTATCAGAGCCGAGATAACCTTTATTATCCGCACCCCCGCGCACCGAAAGCTCAACCTTGAAATTATCAAATCCGAACGTCTTGAATACTTCGTATGCAAAATCGACGCAATCTCCGGCTTCATCCTCTACTTGAGCGGGAGTGCAAAAAATGTGTGCATCGTCCTGAGTGAATCCTCGCACTCGCATCAACCCGTGCAGCGTTCCCGAAAGTTCGGCGCGGTAAACGGTACCGAGCTCCGCATATCGGAGAGGCAGATCGCGGTACGACCGCGGATGCGACTTGTATATGCCAATGTGAAACGGACAGTTCATCGGCTTCAGCCTAAATTCCGTGTCCTCACCGAATTTTTCGGGCATTCCCATCGGTTCGAAAAGGGAATCGGCGTAGTTTTCTTCATGCCCGCTCGTTTGCCACAGTTGACGCTTGGCTATATGGGGCGTAAACACCATCCCGTAATTGCGTTTCTGCAATTCGTCACGGAGATAATTCTCCATGTCCGTTCGGATAGCGCCACCTTTCGGGTGCCAGAAAATAAAACCCTGGCCATAATCGTCTTGTATCGAAAACAGATCGAGTTCCTTGCCCAATCTCCGGTGATCACGCTTTTCAGCCTCTTCGCGCTGTTTGATCCAGGCGTCCAGTTCCTCCTGTTTCGCAAACGCGGTTCCGTAGATCCGCTGCATTTGCTCATTTTCGGCGTCGCCCTTCCAATACGCACCGGCGATCGCAAGCAGTTTGAACGCCTGCAATTTGCCCGTGTGGGGAACGTGCGGCCCCAGGCAGAAATCGATGAACGACGAATTATCGATGTAGTAAACGCTCGCGATGTCGGTTACCTTCTCATCGATCAACTCGCGTTTTAGCGGTTCTTCACGCTGTTCAAAGATGTCGAGAATTTTGGCCTTTTCAATGTCTTCGCGTCGATATGGCAAGTTCTGTTTTGCCATCGCCTTCATTTTCTTCTCAATTAATGGAAGATCGGCCTCGGTCAGATGCCTCGGGGAGATCACATCGTAAAAATATCCGTAACGAGGATCGTCCATCAATGCCGGACCAATACCCAGCTTCGTTCCCGGAAAAAGATCGAGCACCGCGGCAGCAAGAAGGTGCGCCGTAGAATGACGAATTATTTCGAGCCCGTCTCGACTATCGGCGAGAATCGGCTCGATAATAAGCAGGTCGCCGTTCCCATTAAGCTGCTTATTGAGATCGACTTCCTCACCGTTGACCTTCGCGGCAAGAGATTTCTTGAGCGCATCGCGGTCCATCGCCTTCAACGCGTCCGCTACTGTCGCCGGCGCTGGTATTGACCGCTGATTCTCTCCGTATTTTACGTTTAATCCGCTCATATATTTGTTAATCGAAACGGTCGGTCGTCATGCACGTTCGCACCGGCGCAGATCCACATCGAACGCATGATCCTTGTTCCGCACGATATTTCGCATTTGCGGCCGCTCAAACTAAATCAACGATTAACAACTACTTCCTACTACTAAATTAGATTTGATTCGATAAGAGCGACTTTGCTTTGCAGAATCCGAGAAACTGCGATTTCCACGCCATTAGAAGCGTGTCGTAGTAGTTATAAAAACAGCAAAGTTCTTCGTAAGCATCGTATCGAAAAATTGTAAATGGTAGTCTCTAGCAGACTCGAACTGCTGACCCCTACCTTGTCAAGGTAATGCTCTACCAACTGAGCTAAGAGACTACACCTCGCTCGCAAATCAAGAGAAAAGCGAACAATTAGAGTGCCAAAAACTCTATACCTCTGTCAAGTATGATGAGAGGGTAGTTTATTTAGGTAGCGGCTAACGTCGCCGCGCCTTTGTCAACGAAATTCCATATTTGTGATTCGGGCACAAATATTGGTTTATCGATTATTTCGAGCGACAGTGTTTCTGTGGCTTCATCGTATGTTGCGTGCATCTTCACTCCGAACGGAGCCTTGATCGGTACGTCATCGCCCTCAGGAATCTCGACCCCAAATTTGCCGATCTCGCGGCGAAAGCGGTCAAGTTTTGCTCGGTCTAAACCAGTGAGCTCCTTTTTATTTGCCATTTTGTTTCTTTCTGTAATTTTCAAAAACCTGCCGACTAATGGTCAAAGATCAGCGTCTTTTCTTCATCCACTCTACCATCGAAACCAGTTAATTTCGTGCCGTCATCCAGACAGTAGAACAACGAATCGTCAGCGTAAGCACGGCGGCACGTCGAGCATATCTTAAATCGTCTGGTCTCAGTAAATGCGTCAATGATCGGTTTCTCGTGACCAAGAAACCTTCGAACCTCTGTCACAAAGATCGGCCACGCCGGTTCATGACGCATCAAGATATGATTAGAACTCTCCAGGGAGACAAATTTTGCACTTGGGATCATCGACGCGAGCCGTCTCCCTTCTTCGAATGGTACCAACGCGTCTCCTCGTGAATGAAGCACCAGCGAAGGGATCTTAAGCGACGGCAAGATCTCACTGACGTCTAGATCACCTATCGCCTCAAATATCCTTGCCGCATCTTCGCGCGATGCCGTTTCTTTTTGGAGAGTATTGAACGACTCTGTTTCGTCAGGCATTGCGTTGGGTATGCAGAGAGTGGTCCAGAGTTGGCGGATGGCCGGATTTTTGCTGTTCCATCCCTGTCGAATAAGCGTGAGTTGGGCCTTTCGTTTTTCCAAAACATCGGGATCAACCTTAGCTCTTTTCCAGCCTGCCGCAAATGATCCGAGCAGAATAAGATGAGACACCCTGTCCGGATGGCGGCTTGCATAAGCGACGGCAACCGGGCCGCCTTGTGAAATACCGAACAAAGGAAATCGCTCGACACCTACAGCATCTACGACCGACTCTAGATCATTGACAAACGCGTCCAAAGACAGATCCGTTGTTGCATTTCGATCCGAAAGTCCTGTCCCGCGCTCGTCATAGCGGACAAGGTTATGATCAAAGGCGAACTCATGCAGTAAGTGGCTCCATACCGGACTCAACCAGTCTAGTTCAAGATGGTTCATCCAATTTGCAGCTTTTACAAATGGGGGACCCTTGCCGACTGATGAGTAGGCGATGCTAACGCCGTCAATCGTACTGCAGAATTTTATCTCTTGCTCCATTGGAATTTTCTTTGCTAGGCCACACCGCTGCAAAATCGATGCATTCCGATTGCGACAAGTTTCGCTGTTCGGTTATCGATATCGTAATTTGGGTTCACCTCGCTGAATTCGATGATTCTTGTGTTAGCAAGAGAAGCAGCGTATTTGACCAGCGTAATAAATTCCCCTCCGCGTAGACCCAAGGGCGAGGGGGCCGACGTACCGGGCGCGTCCGCCGAACGTACGGCGTCGAGATCAAATCCGAAAAACGTATTCATTGATGAACTGTGATTAATGAATTTCCTCCGGATGCTTTCCTTTAACTCCAGGTCAGCCTCGGCTCGTGATCGTAACAATTCCAGGCTGATTCGGTGCACACCAATATCCCGAATATAGTTGTAATAGACAGGGGAGCAGAAATGGGATTGGAACCCGACCTCGAAGAAATAATCGGGCAAAAGGAGTTTCTCATCGAGAAGTTGTCGGTACGGAGTTCCGCTATTTCGCGGACGGTCCGAACGCACGTCAAGGTGGGAATCGATATTGACCCCGATCCACCATTCCGGCCCGAAGGTCTCGGCCATCGCGCGGCCGTCCGGGTATGACACATCATTCCCCCCGCCGAGCACGATAAGACGCTTTCCGTCTTTCAAAAGCTGCTTTACGACGGCCAGATGTGTATCATGTGTCTCCTCCAGGCTTTCCCCAATATTAGTATCGCCCAGATCAAAAACCTTTTTCCTAATGTTAAGTGTCGTCAGTTTATAAAATTGAGACCTGATCGCATCCGGCGCTTTTGCAGCACCTGCGCGCCCATTGTTGCGTTTGACGCCCTCATCTTGAGGGCAACCGACAATAACAATATCTGAGGCATCGTAATCGGATTCACCGATCCCGACGATCTCCCCCAAACGCGGATCATTCTTGTCGTTTCGTGAAATTAACAATTGGGGGTTAGGGCTCGTTACCAAGTCAAATATTCGGTTCACGCTGATAACTTATACCAGAAAATTAAGCGTTAGAAAACACGGCGGAAATGGAATCGTCCTATCCCTTCATCGCGGGTGAAACATAAAAAGCGGCCCGTCGGAAGTGTGGAACAAACGGACCGCTCTGCTGAATTGAAATCATCGATGTCAATTGATCGCTTTCTTGTAAGCTTTACGATAATTTCTGTACGCAGCTTTATAGTCGCCGTTTGCCTTGTCAGTATCTGCGGCTGCAAGAAACGCGTTCGCTTGCGGCGCTTGGTTGCCGGCTAATTTAGTGATCGTTTCGACGACGATGCTGCGGACTAGTTCCAAATGACCGCCGTCAGCTGTCGGAGTCACGTAAAAAGCAACGAAAGTGGCATTGTCCGCTTCGGCAAGATCGGCCTCGATCTGTGTTCTGAGCATAAGGTCTACCAATTCGTTTTTGTTAGCATTGGCGTTAGCGATGATTTCGTTCTTTGCTGTTGTGATCGCCGTATCAAGAAATGTCGTGTTGGCGTTGCTATTATTAACGATCAAAACGCGATTGGCATTGTCGTTGTTGACGATCTGCGTTTTTGCGTTTGTGATTGCCGTGTTGAGTACGGTCGTGTTGGCGTTATCGTTGTTGATGATCAACCCCCGATTCGTGTTGTCGTTGTTCACTATCTCGGTCTTCGCGTTTGTAACCGCCGTAGTGATCGTTGTCGTTGCAGTCGAAAGGGCAGTAGTAAGCGTCGCCGCATTTGAATTGTCGTTAGTCACGATGGTTGCGACATTCGAATTATCATTATTGATGATGTCGTTTTTGGCGGTGTTGACGATATCGGTTACGGTCGCTGCGTCTATGCCGGTGCAGTCATCCTTAATAGCTTTAAGGGTTTCTAAAGTTAATACGGCCACATCGGTGATAACCCACGCCGCCACTGCGGGGGCATTAGCAACGGGCGGCACTATTTCCGCTACCGCGTGAGCAGCAATCGAGAATCCTAGGGCAATTGAGATATCAGTGTTGCTAATGTTCGCATTGATGCCGTCTTGACAATTATCTGCAATATTTGAAGTATTTGCGCTGCCAGTACCACTGATTTTATTAACAATTGTGCCTAATACCTGCGGCGCCTCGCGCCAGTCGGGAAATTGAGTGGTGAACGCCCTGTATAGTATTGCGAGTTCTTCGTAATTCATTTCGCGAATCTGCTGCCGCACTTGCGCCAGAGCCGGAGCGGATTCAAATTTAGAATTGCTCTCGATTGCTTTGCGAACTTCCTTGTTTCGTGCGAGCGTGTCACGGTGCCGATACATTTCCTGTGTCATTTGGTCCAGGTCCTGCCGAAACCGGTCAAGTTCGACGGGGGTTGGCGGTTGAAAATATTCCTGAGCGAATGTGGGCGCCGCGATGCTGCAAAAAGCAGTAAACATGACGATCGAAATTATTAACGAACTGCGTAGGGTCTTCATCATTTTCTCCTTATTGGTTGAAGCTACAGTTTTCACCTGTAAATATTGATTCTTTTCCATGTTGCCTAAGAATCCCGTCTCGAAATTGTCGCGAAACAAGAAATAATGACCATGGTTTTGGTGAAGGACAAATTTCCTTCATATGTAAACGCGACACAATTGCCAAAAGAGTACGGCTCTCCGGTCTGTTAAATTGCATAAAATTGACAGTGAATGGCCTCGGGTATACTCTCGTAGTAGGCCCTGCTACCGTGTTCACCAGTTAAAAATGGATTTAACAGATCAAATGGCCGTCGCGCTTCAACAGCAAAGCGACGACGATAAGTCTGCGCTCTCGGATCTGATGCCAGTCGTTTACGATGAGCTGCGACGCCAGGCCTCACGCTTTCTACGAAACGAACGCTCGGGCCACACACTTCAAACCACCGCCCTTATTCACGAAACCTACCTTAAGCTCATTGACCAACGACAGGTCAATTCGATGAATCGTGCTCAGTTTTTTGCGATCTCAGCACGTCTGATGCGTCGCATTCTTGTTGATCATGCGCGTGCAAAATGTCGTGAAAAACGTGGCGGCGGAGCAATTGTACTTTCGATCAATGACGCGAATGTAATTTGTTCTGGTGAGGCACAGGACACTGATTTGGTTGCGCTTGATACCGCTTTGAACCGATTAGCCCTCATCGACGAACAGCAGGCACGAATAGTTGAGCTGAAATATTTTAGTGGGCTCACCCTGGAAGAAACTGCCGATGCAATGAAGCTCTCCCGCACGACTGTCGCTACTGATTGGAGCATGGCGAGGGCATGGCTGTTTCGGGAACTTACTAGATGACCCTAGACTGGCAAATGGTGAAAAGGATCTTTGCCGAGACAGCAGATCTAGACCAGACTTTGCGAGATGCCTTTCTTGTGGAGGCGTGCGCAGACGACGTGTTGCTATTGCGGGAGCTTAGGTCGCTGCTCGCGGCTCACGACAATTCAACAATTTTCCTCTCTGACGCGGCGATCGCCAATGTTGCGGAGGAGTTTATCCGAGCCGGCAATTTCGCTAAAGGGATCACCTTGGGCCAATATGAGATCATTTCGCCGCTCGGCACAGGCGGAATGGGTCACGTGTACCTCGCGAATGACACCCGCCTGGAGCGAACCGTGGCGATCAAATCGCTGCCGGTAGAATTGTCTGCTTCTAACAGCGGCCTGATGCGCTTTGCCGGCGAGGCCCGAATCGTATCTGCCCTTAACCACCCTAATATTCTCACCATACACGAACTCGTAGAACACGAAGACACACTTTTAATCGTCTCAGAATTTGTCGAGGGCACAACTTTGCGAGAGCGAATCACGAAAGGGATTTCCATAGCGGAATCGCTCGAAATAGCTGCGCAGGTTGTTTCTGGGTTGGCGGTGGCTCACAACGCCGGAGTGGTTCACCGCGACATTAAGCCGGAAAACATAATGGTTCGTCCGGATGGCTTGGTCAAGATTCTCGATTTCGGTATTGCGAAACTGTTCGGCGTCGATAGCGGGCTTATTAACGGAAATAAAGCTGTTCACCGGACCAATTCAGGAATCATTATCGGAACGGTCAATTATTTGTCGCCCGAGCAGGCACGTGGAAAAAAGGTCGACGCGCGCTCCGACTTTTTTAGTTTTGGTGTTGTTCTTTTCGAAATGTTAACCGGCACGACTCCGTTCGATCGAGAGAATACCGCCGATACCATCAGCGCGATACTGCACGACGATCCGGCGGCCGTGAGCAAATTGGTTCCTGAGGTTTCCGATGAATTAGAACGGGTCATTCAAAAGCTCCTCGCGAAGGATAGGAATCTTCGTCATCGGACCGCGAACGACGTTCTCGCGGATGTTAAACAAGCACAGTTAATTCATACACCGGACCGAAATAGTTTATCCATCCGGTTAACCGAACGTAAACATATGGCCGTCACATCTGACGAAGATTCGAAAGATACGACCATTCTTGCGACATCAGATACTGGTATGTGGCCCTTCGGGGACCGTAGGCGAATTCTAGTCGGAGTTTTGACGGCCGCCTTGATCGTTATTCTTAGTGCGATTCTGTGGATCGTAGTTAGCATCCGTTCAGGTGGGATCGAATCTATCGCCGTTATGCCATTTGTGAACGAAAGCGGTAGTTCCGAAATAGAATACCTCGCAGACGGAATGACCGAGAGTCTTATTAGTAACCTTTCAAACCTTGCGTATCTTAAAGTTAAGGCGCGAGGAACAGTCTTTCAATATAAGGGCAAGGAGATCAATGCAGGCGCCGTAGGCCGCGACCTTAACGTCCGAGCAGTTCTTTTGGGCACAATCGAAAAACACGGTGATATTCTGACGGTTCGGGTCGAATTGATCGATTCCAATGCGGAGAACATCCTTTGGACCGGAAATTATAGTCGGACATTTGCCAATCTTGTGACGCTGCACGGTGAGATCGCCCGCGACGTTTCGCGTAGACTGCAACCCCGCATTACTTCCGAAGAGGGCCGCAAAGTCGAAAAACAATATACTGCGGACTTTGAAGCATACCGCCATTATATTGTGGCGCGATTCCATTGGAACAAGCGCACTGGTGAAGATTTACAAAAGGCGATCGCCGAATTTGAGAACGCCATCAAGGCTGATCCGAATTTTGCCCTTGCATTTGTCGGTTTAGCCGATTCTTATGCCTTACTCGAGCAATATGTCGGAACGCCTTCGAGCGAATCCATTCCAAAGGCGAAAGCCTATGCCCAAAGGGCGCTCGAAATCGACGAAACGCTTGCAGAAGCGCATACCTCGATGGGCTTTATCAATTATACGCTCTGGCAGTGGGAAGACGCTGACAAGGAGTTTCGGCGTGCCATTGAACTTAATCCGAATTATTCAACGGCCCGCCACTGGTATTATGTCTTTCTTCGCGATACAGGACGCCTGAAAGAAGCTGTGGAACAAATAACATTTGCGAAGGAACTCGATCCGCTCTCACTGGTCATAAATGTTAGCCAATCTCGAGCTTACATTCTTGCCGGAAATCCTGAGGCGGCGGTCGAGCTCACGATGGCCCTGATCGAGATCTATCCGGGATACGCCCCGAATTTTACCACCCTCGGCATGGCCTATTTGGAACAGGATCGCACTCAGGAGTCCCTTATTGAAATGCAGCGCGCGGTAGATATCGAGCGTACAGGTTTGACTCTCAGTAACTATGGCTATGTCCTTGCCCTCGCAGGTGAAACCGAGGATGCTCACGAAATTCTTGAGGAGCTAAAAGAAAAATATGCCCAGCATAATGTACTTGCTCGGGAAGTTGCGGCCGTCTATTCCGGCTTAGGCGACGTCGATTCCACCTTCGAGTGGCTGGAAAAGGATTACGCCGCACGAAGCACCGAACTTTCGTCGATAACATCACTCGTTGTCTTCGACGTAGTCCGCGATGATCCCCGCTATATCGACATGATGCGCCGAATTGGGGTAGATTGAGAATACCGTTTTTGAGCCGCGTTCGATTGCCGGCACTTTCCTTGCATTCAAGCCTAAATCCACTTCTTCTTCGGTCAATGGCACCGTAATTGCTCCAATTGGAGTCATCTCTCGATGAATCGTTTTCATACATCGTTCAGGAGATAATACAAATATGAAAAAACTAATAATTCTATTCGCTATTATGTCGTTATTTGCGGGCATGGTAATAGTCGCAACGCCTTCGACCGCCGAGGCACAGAGCTATTATGTAAGGAAAACTCGTGACCGATATGGCCGTGTCCGCTACGTGCGCGTACGAAAACCGAGCTATTACAGACGGCATCGGAACCGCATAAACATGGCGGTTGGTACAGGCGCTGGTGCGATAATCGGAGGGTTGATTGGCGGCAAACGAGGCGCTCTGATCGGAGCGGGTGCGGGCCTGGGCGGCTCCGCCTTGTACACATACAAACTCCGGCCGAAGAAGCGTAAATACAAAAAGATCCGCCGATATCGATACTAGTAGTCGTTTCTGCTCAAGAAAAGATAGCCGCGAATAATGGCTTCGCGGCTTTTTGCAAAGCACGTGAACACCTACCGCATGGGTATCGTTACGCTGTTATTTTCGGCAAATTCTATCGCTACGTCGTAACCTGCATCGGCGTGTCGGATAACGCCCATTCCCGGATCCGTAGTCAAAACACGTTCAATCCGTTTAGCCGCTTCTGGAGTGCCATCGGCGACGATCACTTGACCTGCATGGAGTGAATAACCGATGCCGACACCGCCGCCGTGGTGAAGCGAGACCCACGTTGCACCGCCCGCGACATTTATCATGGCGTTGAGATAGACCCAGTCGGCGATGGCGTCGCTGTCATCCTTCATGGCTTCGGTTTCACGATTCGGCGAGGCAACTGAACCGCAATCTAGATGATCGCGGCCGATGACAATCGGCGCTTTTAGCTCGCCGCTCGCGACCATTTCGTTTAGCTTTAGCCCAGCCTTTGCTCGGTCACCGTATCCAAGCCAGCAAATACGTGCCGGTAAGCCCTGAAACTCGACCTGTTCTTGTGCCATCGTCAGCCATTTTGTCAGGTGGTCGTTTTCGGGAAAGAGGTCCATTATCGCACGGTCGGTTTTGTATATGTCTTCCTTATCGCCGGATAGGGCGACCCAGCGGAAAGGACCTTTGCCTTCACAGAACAGCGGTCGAATATACGCGGGGACGAAGCCAGGATAGGCGAACGCGTTAGCGACGCCATTGTCGAGGGCACGCTGCCGGAGATTATTGCCGTAATCAAATACGATCGAGCCGCGCTTTTGATATTCCAGCATTGCCTCAACATGGCGCGACATCGAATCCATTACTCGTTTGCTATACTCGGCTTGGCCCGACTTCCGTAGTTCGGCGGCTTCATCGACAGTCAGCCCGATGGGGATATAGCCAAATAGCACATCGTGGGCCGACGTTTGGTCCGTCACGACATCCGGCAAGATTCCGCGTTCGAGCAATTCCCAGTGAACCTCGGCAGCATTTCCCAAAAGAGCTATCGATTTCGGTTTACGGGCCCCAAGGGCCGCCTTTGCAAGGGCGATCGCATCTTCGATATCCTTCGCCGCAACATCGACCTGCTTCAGCTGCAAACGACGCTCGATGCGCCAGGGATCGACATCGACCAGGATCCCGACACCTCCGTTGAACGTGATCGCCTGTGCCTGAGCACCGCCCATTTCGCCAAGGCCGGCCGTCAGAACCAATTTTCCGGCGAGGCTGCCCCAACCGTGCTGTCGGGCTAACGAGCCGAACGTTTCGTACGTTCCCTGTAAAATCCCTTGTGTTCCAATGTATATCCACGAACCTGCAGTCATTTGTCCGTACATCATCAGCCCTTCCGCTTCGTACTTATCGTACTGTTCCTGCGTTGCCCAGTGGGGAACAATGTTTGTATTCGCGATCAAAACGCGCGGTGCATCAGCGTGCGTTCTAAAAACGCCGACCGGTTTTCCAGATTGCACTAGCAGCGTCTCATCCTCGCTCAAATCGCGCAGAGATCGCAGTATCGCGTCGAAGCATTCCCAATTCCGGGCCGCTTTACCTCGTCCGCCATAAACAATGAGATTTTCAGGGTCAAAAGCGACATCAGGATCTAGATTATTCTGAATCATCCTGTACGCGGCCTCGATCAGCCAGTTTTTGCAGGTGAGTTCCGGTCCGGTCGGTGCCTTGATAATTCTTTCCATAATTATTGATAATGATAACGACAATTATTGCCCACAGGCAATAGGTACAATTTTTTTCAATACAGTAACGACGTAGCTGTGCTAGTATTTTCGAAAATTCAGTTAACCCAAAAGGAATGATATGAATAATATGAAGCTTAGGACCCTTTTATTGGTGTTCATTTTTTCGTTGATCGTGACCGCATCCTCCCAAACGTCGAGTAAAACCGAATCCGGAATATTCGACGCCGAGCTTGCAAAGAAAGTCGGGGCAGACGATTACGGGATGAAGAACTACGTCCTCGTGATACTGAAAACCGGTCCCAAAAAGGTCCCGGAGGGGAAGGAACGAGCCGATATGTTCGCTGGGCATTTTGCCAATATGAAGCGTCTTGCGGGCGAGGGTAAACTCGCTCTTGCGGGCCCTTTGGACGGTGTAGACGGCTGGCGCGGAGTTTTTGTCCTGGCCGTTTCAGACATTGAAGAAGCGAAAAAGATCGTAGCGACCGACCCGGTTATCATCAAGGGCGAAATGGTCGCTGAATATCACAAATGGTTCGCATCGGCCGCCATGATGCTGGTCAACGAAGCGCACTACAAGGTCGCAAAGAAGAGCTTCTAAACCTACTTCGTCGAAATTACCAAATGCTGCGGCATCGGCGAAAGCGGAATGTGTTCGTTCCGCGAAAATCCGGCTTTCTCGAACATTGTTCGTAGTTCCGCAAGTGTATAGGCATCTCCGGCCGGTGTCGCCGCGAGCATTACTAGCGGGAATAATGCCTCGGCTGGTGGCGAAACGCGGTCGTCGTTCGGGATGAATTCCAACGTGACCGCTTTGCCATCGGGCGCGAGTGCGTCGTTCACCTTCTTCATGAAGGTTGAACAAGTCTCGGCGTCGAAATGGTGCAGGAAGTTTGTCACCAGTACCACGTCGTAACTCTCGCCAAAGTCAACATCGAAGGCGCTGCCCGGAATCAGGTGGTGACGATCGGATACGCCGAACTTCTCAGCGTTCTCCGTCGCGACAGTTAAGACGTTTGGCCAATCGACGGCATGAATCTCGGCATTTGGGAAGTGTTTCGCGACCGTTATCCCAAATATTCCGTGACCCGCCGCAATATCGAGCACTTTCAGCCTTCGATCCGTCGCGAAGCCGAGATTCGCTGCTATCGCTTCTGCCGAAGGGTTCATCAAGGGCGCCATTGCACGTGCGAATGTGACCCACATCGGGCTTTCCGGATCGACCGAACCGTCACCCGTAACGGTCGTGCCGCCTTGACGAACTGCGTTTGTAAGATCGTTGAAGCCACGCATTTGCGTCGGGTCCATAATGAACTCTACACAGCTTCCCATATAAGCCGGGGATCGCTTATCGAGGAAGAACGCTGAAACGTCCGTAAGTCCGTATTCGCCGTTCGTTTTCTTCAACATGCCTACCACGGTCAGCGTATCGGCCAGAATTCTAACGCCTCGTTCGGACGCTCCGCAGGCTGATCCGATCGTCGCCGCGGTCTTGTTGCCCTCGGCGATCTTGGTAAATAGTTCGATCTCGACCGCGGCTTTGAATGCCGCAGAAAGCTGAAATGCTGTCATTAACTGCCAAACCGGTTGCAGGTCAACCTGCGGTGCGAGTTGTGTCATTGTAAACTTCCTCACTGTATTGTTTTTATTTCATTTGTATACTGCCAGAAATCCGTTCCCGTCGCCAAACGCTCCCGCGGGGCAGTGACAAGGATTCGCGATATGTTATTATTTCGCCAGTCTGCGACGATTTTTTTGATGCGTTCTTCTCTTATCATCTCAAACATAGGTCAACTCGTAACCTGCGCATCCGATGGCAAGCCGAGACGCGGCCGATCGATGCAGGATGTCGGCATTATCGAGAATGCTGCCGTTGCGGTGATCGACGGGAATATCGCGGCCTGCGGGCCGTCCTCCGAAGTCGTGAAGGCGTTTAACGCCGAACAGTCGATCGATGCTGGCGGCCGCGTAGTTTGCCCCGCATTTGTAGATCCTCACACACACATTGTTTTTTCCGGTGAACGGTTCAATGAGTTTGAATTGAAGATCAAGGGAACGGAGTATCTCGAGATTTTGGCGAATGGCGGCGGGATTATCTCCACGGTCCGGCAGACACGAGAGTCTTCCTTGGATGAGTTGATCGAACGATCGGGTGAACGGCTCGACAAGATGCTTCGATCGGGCACCGCGACTGTTGAGATCAAAACAGGTTATGGCCTTGATGTCGAAACCGAGCTAAAAATGCTAGCGGCCATCGAATTACTCGACAAGCGGCATGCGGCCGATATCGTGCCCACGTTTCTGGCCGCACACGCAATTCCGCCGGAGTTTAAAGACAATGCCGATGGTTACACTGATCTGATTTGTGACGAAATGCTGCCAAAAGCATGGGCTTGGTACAAAAATTCTCATTTTTACAACAATGTATCCTTTTTCGCTGATGTTTTCTGCGAAAAGAATGCATTTAGCCTTGATCAGTCCAAACGAGTGCTTGAAGCTTCCATGGCTCTTGGCTTTAAACTTAAGGCGCATGTAGATGAATTTACAAATCTCGGGGGGAGCCGATTATCGATCGAGCTCGGTGCGGTTTCTATCGACCATTTGGATGTAATTTCTGATTCTGAGATCGAAATGCTTGCTGGCTCGAACACGATCGGTATAGTTACGCCAACGGTAAACTTTAATTTTGGCAGCTCAGAATTCGCCGACGCCCGTAAGCTTATAGATCGGGGGTGCGCCGTGGCACTTTCGACAGATTTCAACCCTGGTTCAGCACCGTGTCCCTCGCAGCCGATGGCAATGGCCATTGCATGTCGGTATCAGAAATTACTGCCGTCCGAGGCTCTGAACGCTGTCACCATAAACGCCGCCCACGCGGTCGGGTTAGGTGATAAAATAGGCTCATTAGAAGTCGGGAAGCAGGCCGACATGTTGATCTTGGCTTCGAAGGATCATCGCGAGATAGCGTATGAGTTCGGTGGAAATCTCGTCGATAGAATCTTTAAATCTGGCCGTGACGTGTCCTCAACATTCAAATGAATACAATCGAGATCAACGGTGAGAACCTTACCTTTGAACAAGTGATCAGTGTAGCTTACGGCAAGCCGGGTGAGCCTTGTGTAGTACTGTCCGAAGCGGCAAAGGCAAATGTGGATCGCGCGGCGATAGCGGTACAAACATTGCTGGATCGAGGGGAAATAGCATACGGAATAACAACTGGGTTCGGGGCGTTCAAGGATAAAATAATAAGCCGAGAAGAAGTTGAACTGCTTCAACGCAATATTGTCGTCAGCCACGCTGTAGGCGTAGGGAAACCATTTGACGCACCAACAGTGCGGGCTATTATGCTTATCCGAGCAAACACGCTCGCCCGGGGTTACTCAGGTATTAGACTCGAAACTCTCCAACTGATCTTGGACCTTTTAAACAGCGGCGTTCACCCGCAAATACCGGAAAAGGGCAGTCTGGGAGCGAGTGGCGACCTCGCCCCGTTAGCGCATTTTGCCTGCGTTTTGATAGGCGAGGGCGAGGCGCAATATGGTGATGACATTTTACCGGGAAGTGACGCATTGGCTGCTGCCGGATTGAAACCGGTCAAACTTGCAGCCAAAGAAGGTTTGGCACTCACGAACGGTACGACAATAATGACTGCCGTCGGGATCCTTGAAACCTGGAAGGCAATTCGACTTTCCGACCTTGCCGACATCGCTGGATGCCTCAGTCTTGAAGCATTGAACGGTACGACACTCGCCTTTGACGAACGTATTCACGCGCTTCGCCCTCATCCGCGGCAGATGGAGTGTGCGGCGCGCCTTCGTGAACTGCTCGCCGGCAGCGAACTGGTCCGTGGATTCGACCCATCAAATGTACAGGACGCGTACACACTTCGCTGTATGCCGCAAGTTCACGGCGCTTGCCGCGATTCCGTTGCCTATGCAGAATGGCTGCTCGAACTGGAATTGAACGCAGTAACCGATAATCCACTAATTTTTGTTTCCGACTCCGACCCGGATAATATTGAAGTTATATCGGGTGGTAATTTTCATGGCGAACCGCTCGCCATGGCGTTTGATTATCTAACCATCGCATTGACGGAACTTGGAAACATCTCGGAGCGACGGACAATGCGGCTGACCGATGAAGCATCTAATGCACACGTCCTTCCACCATTTTTAACGGAAAATGGCGGACTAAACTCGGGATTCATGATCGTTCAGTACACCGCTGCTGCTTTATGCACTGAGAACAAGATATTGTCACATCCGGCGAGCGTTGACACGATACCTAGTTCAGCAAACGTTGAGGATCATGTCTCGATGGGCGCGACGGCAGCTTTGAAGCTTCGACAGGTGGCTGAGAATTTAGAGAACATACTTGCGATCGAGTTGTTTTGCTCGTCACAAGGTATCGACTTTCGAAAGAAAGCACATGGCGCGAACGCGAAATTGGGCGTCGGAACCAGTCCCGTGTATCAGCAGATCCGATCGCAAGTTCCATTTATTGAATCCGACGTTTATCTTAAGGGGTATATGGATAAGATCTTGGCTATCGTGCGAGCATTTGAGGGCGGTCGCAAATGAAAGTATGAAGCGAGTTTGTTTATGCCTCGTTTGCTTTACTTCTTAATAGTTTTTTGTTTTGCTTTTTCGACGCATGCCTCCGCGTCACCCTCGACGCCTTTGATCAGCCTTCTCCAGTTCTTGAAAATGCGCTTGGCCGAGATCAAAACCATCGATGCGAACGGTGTTGAAGGAAATGCGCTGCGCCTCGAAGACATTTGCCCAGTCGACACTGATCCCGTTTCCAGGCGTATATTCTTCGAATACGGAGCAGCATACGCAGCTATAGAATCAGTAACATTTCCGCAAAACTGTATGTATCCGGACGACAAGAGTGTCAGAGCATATCAGGAATCGATACTCCCGAAAACGGCGACGATCGAAGGCGTCACAATTGAATTGCAAGAAGTCGCGATGGACGCCCTGCTAGCCACAGCGAATGAGGCTAGACAGGTAAATTTGCGAATAACACCGCTCGACGGGACGATTGCGGGCAAACGGACGTTCGCCGATACCGAGCGGATCTGGAAGTCACGTTTTCAAAGAGCACTGGACCACTGGGTCGCAAAGAGGAAAATATCTAATAAAGAGGCCCGCTTGGTGCGGAGGATGAGTTACCATTTCCAAGTGAAACGAGTGCTTCATTGGGAGAGCAAAGGCTGGTATTTCAGTACCGATTTTTCAAGATCCATTTTTTCGGCCACCGCCCCTCCGGGAACATCCCAGCATTTGTCGTTATTGGCCTTCGACGTTGCTGAACACGAGAATCCGGACGTCGTGAAGTTAATGAATAAAAATGGGTGGTATCGCACTATCCTTAACGATCTCCCGCATTTTACATATCTTGGGCTTGCCGAAAATGAACTGCCTAAGCGGGGGCTGAGGGTAATGGTAAAGAATGGCATACAATTTTGGATTCCAAACGACAAATAATTGCGTGGTGTTGAAATGATTTGTCCAAAATGTCGGGCAAGTAACGAAGATGATTATGTTTACTGTGTCAATTGCGGCCTGAGTCTTAGCAGCCGTCCAGATGCGATCGTCCAGATCCCGCCTGCTCAGCGTTCAGTGGCGCGAGATCAAACCTCTGTTCCGGAATCGGTGGCAACACTGGTGTCACCATATCCAGGTCCGCCGGCAAACCATACTCGTAACACCAGGAGCAAGACTCCATGGATCATCGGCGCGGCGTTTGTGCTGATTGTGTTGATCGGGGGGGTCATAGGTGTGGCTTTCCTAATTTCCAAGCCGATCAAACGTGTAGAGGCCTTGCCGGATCACTTCGGACTATTCTTGCGTGATAAGAATGGTAACGCATTGCACGAAATAAAAAGGTTCGATGTCGTAAACTCACTCGACGCGAAAGCAGTACCGAATGAAGACTTGCCGGGAGTAGCAGACAGCGCTGACGTGATCCTGTATGCGGATACTGTCGATATACCGATCAGCGAGCTAAAATGTGTACCCATGGACTCGATCTTGCCATCCGGGACGGTCAAGATTGTAGAATTCCAAGTGTCGCCGATTGGTGGTAACCCCGCTATGAAACGCATCCGTTTTCCGCATGGTCTTGTATCTGGACGATATGCGTTTATTTTGTTCGATGGACACTTCGACGAAGGCAAGCACCGCCTATGGCCATTCCAGATAAATGAGTCAAGCAGGGCGAATAATGATGAGATTCTTCGCGATTGGTCAGTCGCATTAAAGGAGAAACAGACGTTGCCTGTGACCAAAGCGAATTCGGTGAAAACGGCTTCGGGCGGACCGTCCATCACAGCACCGATCGGTGCAAGAGTGGGGTTTTGCAATGCGACTGATGTCACGATTCGATCCGGGCCTGGGCTGTCGAAAAAGAAGATCGGTAGTCTAAAACGGGGTCAGAAACTATATGTGATCGAGTATTCCGACAACTATGACGACTGGAAGGGTGTAGAGGCGAACTGGGCATTCGTTCAAACCGAAGGTGGTAAGCGTGGCTGGGTCTTTACACCGTTTATTGGGTACGATTAGACATTAGTATTTATGCACACGAGCGCTCTAAGACTGTTATCGATCGGGAGTATTTTGATCGCCTTATCATCGTGTTGGTCATTTGAAGATAAATCGAACGATCGTACCGATCGAACGACCGCAACCCGCTCGGGATCGAAGAAAGAGTCGGCGGCCAGGGGTAGCGGGGCGCCGATTATCGCGGACGAGCCGAAAAATGAAATGAAAGAATCGACTTCAGTCGTCGGGTTTGACGAAAACCTTCCCAACACGTTTGTCCGTCCGACCGATGAGGCTGGAAGAAAGTTGTTTCGCGAGTACGGCGCTGTATTTGTCGCTCGCGGGGATACTATCCCGCCGCCGGTTGTGGTGTTCCAAAGCGATTCGGAAGTTTCAAGTTTCCAATCCGGTCTACAAGTTGGACGTCATGCGATGGACGGCTTCTCAATGGAGCTGCAGGCACCAGCGATGACGTCGCTACTTAAAGCCGCAGATGCCGCCCGATCCAAAGGAGAATCGATATCTCCGCGTGATTCTGATTCCGCCCGACGCGGTTACGACGAAACTGTGGAACTTTGGAAGAGTCGAGTCGATCCCGCCCTAAAACACTGGACCTCAAACGGCAGGCTAACAGATGCTGAGGCCCGTCGGATCCGGGGGCTCTCCCCGTTTGAACAGGTTCCTGAGATCTTTCGCTTGGAAGCTCAAGGGATGTACTTTTCAAAAGATCTTTCAAAATCTATCATTTATTCTGTGGCTCCGCCGGGGGCATCACAACATTTGTCGATGCTGGCATTCGATGTTAAGGAGCACGATAATCCAACGGTTCGGTCGATACTTAACGAATATGGATGGTTTCAGACCGTTATTTCTGATCTGCCGCATTTTACGTTCCTTGGCGTTTCGGAGCGAGAGCTACCCGACCTTGGCTTGAAAGAGACAATCGACAACGGACGGAGTTTTTGGATCCCTAATATCTAAATCAACTACGAGACCTAAATTGTACTTGGTGATCGAACCCAGTTTCGGCAGTTCAATTCATTAAATTGTGGTACACCCGGCAAGATTCGAACTTGCGACCCTCTGATTCGAAGTCAGATACTCTATCCAGCTGAGCTACGGGTGCGTACTAAAAAAATAAGTGTAGGATGTCAGTCATTGAATTGCAAAATCATAAGGAGGTATTTCGGGCGTATATATATTTTTAGTGGCTCTTCCCACGAAGGTTCTGAAGGTAATCGCCTCGATTCCGATAAAATATAAATTATGGAAACAAAGCATATCCAGCTGCTTGCGGCATTCGTTATTTTGCTCCTTTCGATTGCGGCCCATGCGCAGACAATTCCAGAAGAATTGGTCCTGTCCGGACTTGATAAACCTGTAACCGTCCGCCGGGATGGGCGCGGGATCCCGTATATCGAGGCAGAGAGTGATGCCGATCTGTACTTTTCCCAAGGCTATGTGACGGCCAGCGATCGTCTTTGGCAAATGGACCTTCTGCGGCGTGCAGCTCGGGGCGAAACGGCTGAGATATTCGGCAAAACAACGCTTGAAGAGGACAAGCGATGGCGGACACTTGGATTTGCAGAAATTGCCGGTGCAAGCATAAAGCTTCTTTCCCCGCGGGTGCGTGCGGCCATGGAAAATTACTCCCGCGGAGTGAATGCATACATTTCGGGTCTTGACGAGAGATCACTTCCTCCCGAATTCCGGATCTTGCAGTATAGGCCCACGGATTGGAAGCCCTCGGACACAGCGATCATCGGTAAGATCCTTGCCGACGCCTTGAGTTCGACGTGGCAGCATGATCTCTTGCGAGCATCGCTTGACGGCTTATCCAAAGAGAAACTATCAGAGCTGACCGATCGGGTAACTCCTTATGATGTGGTCCTTTTTGGCAGTGACGCTCGTAATGGCCGTAAATCGGTTGTTGATCAAATGTCATCTTTTAGGGGGCTAAGCGGGGAGGCCTTAGCCGTAGCCTATAGAAATGACTTCGTACGCAAAATTTCGCTTGATCGTGTCGGTTTGTTTGCCGAGGAACTTGCTGCAAGTAACAATTGGGTGATTTCAGGTAAACGTACGGCTGACGGCAAGGCGCTCTTGGCTAACGATCCACACTTGAATCCCTCAGCGCCTGGTATTTGGTATTTAACTCATCTGGCCTCTCCGGATATGCGCGTCGCGGGGGTAACGTTCCCGGGGGTGCCAGGAATTGTGCTGGGACACAATGAATACATTGCGTGGGGCGCCACAAATGTCGGACCGGATGTTCAGGACCTTTACGTAGAGACGTTTAGAGCAGATGGAAAATACAAGAGCCCCAGCGGGTGGGTCTCACCACAGGTCCGAAAAGAGATCATAAAGGTTCGTAGCAATCTATTGAAAACCGAAACCGCGGACACACCTTTCGATGTCCTCGAAACACGCAATGGCGTCGTCGTCGTTGACGAAGGATTGAAGAAATACGCGCTAAAATGGACCGCAAGGAATCCCTCGAACGATGATTTTAGTTCGTTCTATTTTGCGAATCGTGCAAAGAATTGGGTTCAATTTAAGGATGCTCTTCGAGGGTACGCGGGTGCCGCCCAAAATTTCGTCTTCGCTGATACTACAGGGAATATCGGCTGGCAAATCGCAGGAAAGATTCCTATTCGAAGGTCTGGCGATGGTTCATTTCCCTATGACGGAGCGACCGCCGCAGGGGACTGGACAGGTAACGTCCCTTTCGACGATCTGCCGCATTTGTACAATCCGCGCGAAGGATTTATCGTAACAGCAAATCAACGCACCATCGGAACATCCTATAAATATCAGCAGATCTTACGGGACGCGGCGAGTCCCTGGCGAGCACGGCGGATCTACAACCTATTGAAGAAGAATAGAAATGTAACGGCGGACGATATTAGCGACATCCAAAATGATGTTTACAATATACCGCTTGCGAATCTTTCTAAGAAAATAGTAGCTGTCAAAGGCGCTTCGAAGTCGACCCTTGACTCACTGTCCAATTGGGATGGCCGGATGACTCGAGAATCGAAGGCAGCCTTATTGGCGAATGAAATAGACAATTGTCTTGCGAGCAAGATCGCAGATCAAAACAAACCTGCACCGGCAGCATTGATTCGGGAACGCATTCTTGATGCAGCCGTTGCCAATGACTCTAAGCTTTGGCTTCCAAAGGAATTCGCGAATTATTCCGAATTTTTCCAAGCGTGTGACAGCGAAATACGCCGAAGCCTTTCTGACCCTAAACGATTTGGAGCCGGTGAAATCAATTGGACGTGGGGATCTCTAGTTCGCTCGAGATTTCCGCATCCTTTGGCCGGTGTTCCGTTCGTAGGTGCACAGTTCGCGACTCCTAGCGTTGCACTGAGCGGCAGCGGTCAAACTCCGAATGTGGCTTCGTATGTTTCCATGCGATTGATCGCAACACCGGGAAATTGGGATATGACCAGCCAAGTGATCCCTTTGGGCCAAAGCGGAGATCCGAGAACAACGCATTTTGCGGACCAGTTTGAAGCGTGGCGTTCCGGCGAACGAGTCCTTTTTCCATTCACGTCCAAAACCGTAATTGCGGCCGTAAAGTCGACTCTAAAACTAGTCCCTAAGTAGAATCCTTGCGGGCCGACGAGAGACGCTCCAGAAAATCGCTCAATATTATCGATGCCGCTTCGCTGTCCTTTAGACGTTCGGCTTTCGTCGTGTCGTAACCCATTAGCCAAAGTCGGCCTTTCGCTTCATAAGTCGAAACACGCTCGTCCTGCAAGAACACAGGCACTTGTATAGATTTTGAAAAATTTAGAGCAAGTCTTCGGGCCTCCCGCGACATTTCGCTTTCGCTGCCATCAAAGTTATACGGCAAACCAAGAACTAGTGCGACGGCATCAAATTCAGCTAGAATGTCATTGACTGCCGCGAGAAACGTCTTCCAGCTAGAACGGCGTAATACAGATACGGGTCGAGCGATGATCTGCGACGGGTCGCAGACGGCGACGCCGATCCATTTCGTGCCAATATCCAGTGTGACAATGCGGCCTGCCACCGGTAGGCGCGAGATATTCAGGTCGTCATTGCTTGGAACTTTCGGCACTGATACGGCTCGGTTTTGCTATAGTAGAAATTGAACGATTAAGAAAACATTTGATCTGGGTGAAACGTAGACTCTCACGTAAAGCAATATCATATCGAGGTAACATATGTCATTTCGTGGAAAAATTTGGATACTGGTAATTTCGGGTGTAATGGCGACGTACGCCGTTGTCGGAAGCCTTCCCTTTGTTGGCGGGATTCTGGCAACTCAAGCTCAACAGCCAATAAACGATGCTGGTGCACAGATTCGTATTTTCGAGTCGGTATTGCAGCATATCCAAAATGACTATGTAGACGAGCCCAACCTCGAAAAAGCTCGAATGGGGGCGCTTCGCGGCCTTGCCGGCGGACTCGATCCCTACTCTTCGTTCCTTACTTCGCAGCAGGTTCGGGATTATCATGCAAAAAAGACAAACGGGAAGTTTGGTATAGGTGCAGAATTCTCACAAGTTTCTGCATACCTTTACACTATTGCCGTAACCAAAGGTTCACCGGCTGAGAAAGGAGGGCTTAAAGCCGGCGATGTTATTGAATATATTGACGGAAAGGCAACGCGCGATATTTCTCTTTATGATGCACGGCAGCTGCTTCTCGGCGATGCAGGGACCGTCGTGAAACTTCGGGTCCTTCGGTCTGGGGAAAAGCCGCAAACGCTTGACGTGACCAGGGGTGCATATAATATACCGCAGGCCGAGTCGCGAATTGAACCCGGAAAGATCGGGCTTGTCAAAGTTTTCAGTCTCGAAGCGGGTGAGGCCGCGGACATTGCACAGCATTTGGAAGATCTTAAGAAACAAGGCGTTCAAAAAGTGATCCTGGATCTTCGCGGCGTGGCAGCAGGCAGCCTTGATGAGGCGGTCGCGGTTGCGAATCTATTTATCGGCACTGGTGAATTGGCGAAGGTTATCGGACGGGAGAACAAGGTAAATAGATCTTACACGGCTGATCCCGGCAAACACGTCTTCAATGGTAAGGTGGCGGTGTTGATCGATCTAGGAACGGCTGGCGGGGCAGAAGTGATAGCGTCAGCCATTTTGGACCGGAAACGAGGTGAAGTCGTCGGCGAACGAAGCTTTGGCGCTGGTACTGAGCAACAATTGTTCACGCTTCGCGGAGGTGATGGTCTCCTTCTGACTACGGCGAAATGGGCGTCCGCTAACGGAAACCCGTTTCTTGGGGATGACCGGGCCTCGATGGGCGTTAAGCCCTCAGTAGAGGTTAAGCGTCCTGAAACACCGGAACCTATTGAGGTTGAGGAAATGATTGACCGTCAAGATCAGCAAGATCGAGAACCTCAGCCGGCAGCGTCGCCAACACCGAAGCCTGAAACACAGAAAAAGCCTGGTGAGGATATTCAACTAAAGAAAGCAATCGAGATACTTCAGGACAAAAGCGCGACCGCGAGAGCCGCCTCCTAGATTAACTATTGCCCAAATCCGTAGGTTGGTTTAGCCGGGGCATCCAGTCCCGGCATTACTATTGTTGCCACCCATCCCGTAACATTGCTAAAATCATTTCCAATGACAGAACCGAGGATCAGCGTTCGACCGCTCGAAGAAGACGATCTCGGAGAATGGTTTCGATTGCGAAAACTTCTTTGGGATGAACTGCCGGAGGACGAACACAAGGCTGAGATGCTTGATATTGTTGATCATATCGAAACGCAGCACGTTTTAGTCGCGGATACCGGAAACGGAAGACTCGTCGGCTTTCTTGAGGTGAGCATTCGTCCATTTGTTGAAGATTGCCAAACCGATCACGTTGGCTATCTCGAGGGTTGGTTCGTCGACGGTGAATATCGTGGACGGGGAGTCGGACGGGGACTTGTTACTGCAGCAGAAAATTGGGCAAAGCAGAAGAATTGTACAGAAATGGCCTCTGATGCAGAATTCGGAAATCAGACCAGCCTAAAGGCCCACATGCGTCTCGGATACGAAGAGACATCGCGACTCATCCATTTGAGAAAGGAAATTTAGGTGATCTAATGGACAAATCGTGGTTAAGGTACATGCTCAGGCTATGTAGCGTAAGCATTGCTATCTATAGCTTTACTGCAACTATACGGTCACAATCCACCGATCAGTCTTTCCCAACACCAATAACCACAAACGACATCAACGGCACGATTAACCCCCGCGACATCGGCGATTCCCGTATTACCTCCTATTACTTTACATTTGGGGGGTCGCAGGGTGATGTCTTTTTGAACCTTTTTACAAAGAATTTCAATGGCGACCTCGACCTCTTTATTGCGGACGGCCTCCGGCCGCTAACCAAGATCGTCGTCTATGCTGATAGCGGGGAAAATGAAACCGGACGCGTAGTGTACCTTCGTAAACCGGAGAGACTTTTATTGCGTGTCGCCGGCAGGACCCCGAACGACGATCCTGCGACATTTCGAATAAAATTTGCCGGGAGTTTCGTTGCGGCCATTGAAGGTGCAGAGATCCCGAATGCCCCAACCGTCTCAAGCATTAGCGAATCGGGAATACGGGTCAATTCGGTTGGGACAATTGTCGCTGTCGTCCCCAAGGCTGCACCGTCACCTATTGAACCTGTTGCCGAAGTCGTAGTAGAACCTGTATTTACTGAGCCTGTGGCCGCGCAGGTAGTAGACGATAAACCCGTCGAACCCACAAGTATTGAAAAGCCGATCGTAGCGCCTATGATGGACGCCGAGCTGCCGAAGAAGAAGGTCGAGGTCGTTATTACAGACGACCTTCCGATCGGACTGGAACGTCCCGTGCCGGCGGCAAAGGCGGTGAAAAAGCCAGCGAAGGCGACTAGACTGTCTAAAACTAAAAACACTGCGCCTAAGCCACCGATGGTCGAACCGGATCCGATGGCAAACATTAAGTTGGTCATATTGTTCCGAAATGGTGAGAAATTGGAACGGCCCATGTCCGAGGTAAGCAGATTCGTCGTCGATCGTGGCGTACTAACCGTGATCGCAAAAGATGGCAAGATCTCACGACATCAGATGTTGACCGTCGCTAAGGTAACGATCGAATAGGAGCAATTTGACTTAGGCTTTCTTTCAGGCGAATCGCTAACGGGTTTCCCGGGTTAGCTCCATCTAGCTTGATCAAAGCAGCTTTCGCCGAGTCCAAGTCACCCGATCGAAAATAAGCGACGCCAAGATTGTAGAGCGTGGCTTCGTGTTTCGGGTCTAGCTCCAGAACGCCTTTGAACTGTTCGATCCCTCTCCTATAATCAGGCGGCTGACGTTCGATGTAAGTTGTGCCGAGGTCGGTTCGGGCATTGACGTCTTTGGGGTCGATTTCCAGTGCTATGGCGTAATATTTCTCTGCCGCGTCGAACTGTTTTGTGTCGAAGTAAGCGTTGGCCAACACAATATTTGCAGTGAAGTCAGTTGGCATTATTGCAACACCCTTCGCGAAGAATTCGATCGCTTTATCGTTGCGACCGATCTTTGAGTACATTTCGCCGGCTGTCATCTGAGCTTCAAAATTATTTGGTTCGTTCTCAGCATTCTCCAGCGCTTCAGATACACCCGATAACATCGCCCCGTCACCGGAACCAACTTGAGTAACTGTAGTAGGATTCGACGGCGCGTTCGTACTGCTATTGGTCGCTTCGAATTGGCTGCCGCGATTCAGACTGTTAGCGCCAAAGAACCCGAGCAGCAAGCCAACGCCTAACCCTGCGATTCCCGCGATCAAACTTGTCTTCATAAATAAGAGTTGCCAGGGGAGATCAGGCGTAACTGTGTAGGCCCGGTAGTAAGTAGCTCACTCCCAAGTACGTGAATATCACAAGTAAAAACCCAACGATCGCAAAATAAGCCGAGCTGCGCCCTCTCCAACCGCGGGATATACGCGTGTGCAGAAACGCAGCATATGTTAGCCAAGCTATCAAAGCGCCTGTCTCTTTAGAATCGAAGCCCCATGGTCGGCCCCATGATTCATTTGCCCAAATGGCGCCTGTGATCAAGAGCATTGCAAGACCGGCAAAGGCAAGTGAGGCCGTTCGATACATTAGACTATCTATAGATTCGAGGCTTGGCAGGCGTTCCCGGATATGCTCCGTTCTGAAACCAAAGAGAATTACAAAAAAAGTGCCAACTATTCCGGTGAGTATTGCGGCTACTTCAACGGGGTTTGTATTAAGGCTGAGGAACATCTTGTCGCCATTGGCCTGTATAAACGATCGTCCTGTTTGTTCGAACTGCAACGGCGTGATCGATGCATATTCCTGTGCCGTCAACTGCTGCCGTTCCGCGATCGCTTGACCGGCAACAATGTATTGGGCAGGCTCAGTCGCCAATTGGGCCCGAAGTTTCGAAGAGGTATCAGCCGTCGTCTTGATCCCCGAAACGAGAAAGGCGAACGCCATAATATGCGCGACAAATGCGAGCTTCAACAAGAGATTTCCGACCTTCTTCCCACTTTCGCTGTCTTTATAGAGGTAGAGCAGAAAGCCTGTGATCACACCCAAATAGAGCACTGCGGAAATAGCAAGCGCTATCCCGACAAATGGAATTTCTAGACGGAAAGGGGCAGAAAATGGTTTTCCGCCGGTCGAGTTTGGAACAAACAGGCCTGCCCGGTAAACAAGGTCCGTTATCACCGTAAATTTACTAATGGTCGCGATCACAGCAATCGCGAAAATGCTTGACCAGATGGCCATCGCCTCTACTTTTACCCTATCTTTCAGAAGATAAATGACCGCGATAGCAAAACATACGAGCGCAACGCCGTAACTAAGCGATGCTACACCGACGTGAATTGGGCGCCAATATGAATCAAGCACCGGCGGCAGATCGATAAATTCATCTCCTATAAACCTTGCGAGCGTCAGAATCAAGGCGGCCAGAGGGAGCGAAAATGCTCCAAGGACTTGAAAGTGTTTTCGCCGAGCGAGAAGAAGAGTCGCAATTCCTGCTCCAAATGCAAAAGCCAGGCTTAGATCATACAAATTCGCAAACGGGACGTACCGAAACATCCACGGCGTTTCCATATTACCGCCGGCACGGAGCATCTCGATCTCACGGTCGTAGGCTGCTACCCACCGTACGAGCCAACTCGACAAGTTGAAGAACACCCCCAGTGCCGCACTCCAAAGTCCGATATTTTGAGCCATTTTCGACGGGGCGTATAAATTCGTCAATTGAAAAAGCGCCGCGAGGATATAACAGGCCAGCGCGATCATCATTAGCGCCCCGTCCGAAATAAAATCGGGTCCAAGTTGCAAACGCAAACCGACCACCACAAATGCTCCGGTGATAGCAAGCATTGCGGGAAAATAGGGTGTCCAAGAACTCAAAGATGATTGGTCAAACGAGATCTTGTCTTTTCGGTCGGATTCACTCGGTATTTGTGTTACTTCTTCCATGGTGTTTCACCCTTGTCGGACTTTAAGTCATCGACTATCTTCGTAAATTTATCCTCAAATCCTAGTTGATTTCTGTTTGCGTCACCGCCCAACGTAACTTCATAAGTACCAGCTGAGCTTTCTTCGATGAAAGCCCAGACACGCTTATGTGATACAAAGAAAACGAAGATCAGCGCTCCGATCAGCCCGAATCCGCCGAAATACCAAGCGATGAAGGCGCCATTATAGGGGTCATACTTAATGGAAAGAATATGAGCTAACGGACTTTTCTCGAATGACGCAAGCCTCCATTTGTATCCTAATTTTGGGGCCCCAATAGGTATGTTGTCCGCCAATTTTGAGGCAAACGCAAAAACGCGCTCCTTCTCCGCCTGCGGTCGAGTCACGCTCAGTACGGCAGCCGGGTTCAAGTACTCACCGGAGCGGGTATCGGGCCGACCGCCCGCGCCTAACGCAAAATCCGGTAAAAACTGCTCGAAATCGATCTTCGTGCCGTCAGACAAGTTAGCCGAGCCGCCTCGCGCGATGTCGATCTTTGACGCCGCCCCACCATTTTCCGGCGTCACCTCCAGCGTAATAT
>JBAUGL010000101.1:0-12176 GCA_049679665.1 Pyrinomonadaceae bacterium
TGACTCATATCATCCTTGCTTACACTTTTAATATTTTATGGCGACGGAAAATCTAAAGCAGACACCGCTTAACGACGAACATCGGAAACTTGGCGGCAAAATGGTTGATTTCGGGGGTTGGGATATGCCTGTTCAGTATCCTGCCGGTGTGATCGACGAGCATTTGCGGACGCGGAATAATTCTGGTCTTTTCGACGTTTCTCACATGGGCGAGATATGGGTCGAAGGTGTCGATGCTGTTGAATTCGTCAATCGTCTGACTACAAACGATGTCACTAAGCTAGTCGATGGCCAAGCGCATTATTCAGCGTTAACCAATGAAAAAGGCGGCATTGTGGACGATCTATTGGTGTACCGCTTCGGCCCCGAGAAACTGCTCTTGGTCGTTAACGCCGGGACCACCGACAAAGACTGGGACTGGCTAACCTCTTCCAAAAAGGAAGAGGCGGTGACTCTCACAAACGCGAGCAATGACTATTGCCAGATAGCTGTCCAGGGCCCGGATGCCGTCCATATCTTGCAGAAGATTACAGAAACCTCGCTCAGCGAGATCAACTATTATCACTTTACAACCGGTCGTGTAGACGGGGTTGAATCGATCATTTCCCGAACTGGTTACACCGGCGAAGACGGATTCGAGGTTTATGCTGAGGCTGGTTCGGCGGTTCAGTTATGGAAAACACTGCTCGAAACCGGCAAATATGGATCCGACGCTGGAATACTTCCATGCGGCCTAGCGTCACGGAACACTCTTCGGCTCGAATCAGGAATGTCTCTCTACGGACATGAGTTGAGCGACGACATTTCTCCGCTTGAGGCGGGACTTGGCTGGATCACAAAACTTCAAAAGGGTGATTTTATTGGTCGAGATGCCCTTTCTATACAAAAGGAATCAGGGCTCCGACGCAAACTCGTCGGATTTGAAATGACCGACAAAGGCATCGCCCGTGATGATTTTGAAGTGTATATTGGCGACGTGAATGTTGGCTATGTCACCTCGGGCAGCCCAGCTCCGTTCCTTAAAAAGAATATTGGGCTCGCTTTTCTTGCGACGGAATTTGCAAATGCGGGCCAAGAAATTACAATTGATGTCAGAGGCAAACGGCTCGCCGCGCGGGTCGTTCCTACCCCATTCTATAAGCGTCAAAAATAGATATATTTACTTAATTCCACATTGAGGAGTAAACAAATATTATGTCAAATATTCCTGAACATTTGCGATACAGTAAGGACCACGAATGGATCTCGGTCGAGGGTGATGTAGCGACGATCGGAATTACTGATTGGGCGCAGAATTCCCTAGGTGATGTTGTCTATATAGATATGCCTCGAGTCGGTGATAAATTCGGCCTCCACGAGGCTTTCGGCTCAGTGGAATCGGTAAAAGCCGTCTCGGAGATATTCACACCGCTCGCGGGCGAGGTTGTCGAGATCAACGACGGGCTGAACGACACACCCGAGGCCGTGAATTCGAACCCTTACGGTGACGGGTGGATGATCAAGCTCAAGATGGACAATCCCGGTGAAGCTGATGCTATGCTCTCCGGCGAAGAATACGAAGAATTCCTTTCGACCAATGGATAACGTAAAATGAAGCATGGAAAATGACTGTTATTTTCCATTTTTTGTTTTTCCTTTTGTTTATGCGCTATATTCCAAATTCCCCGGAAGAACGTGAGGGCATGCTGAAAACACTCGGCATCGCATCAATGTCGGAACTATTCCGATCGATCCCTCCGGACGTTCAGTTGAATCGCAAGCTGAAGATCACCGACGCATTGTCCGAACCAGAGATAATCGCCGAGATGGACGAGATGGCCGCCCGGAATACCGGAGCAGTGAAGCCTTCATTTCTGGGAGCCGGCGTCTATTCGCACTTCTCGCCGACCATTGTCGACCATTTGATTCAGCGTTCTGAGTTCTTTACTTCTTATACGCCGTACCAACCTGAGATCTCACAAGGCACGCTCCAGTATATATTTGAGTTTCAAACCCTGATCTGCCAACTAACGGGAATGGAAGTGGCAAATGCTTCGATGTATGACGGTTCGACCGCAATGGCTGAGGCTTATTTGATGGCTCAGCGAGTGACGCGGCGGGACAAGATAATTGTTGCCGATTCGGTCCACCCGGAATATCGTGAAGTGGCAAGAACCTATACTCAGCACGGAGACTTACAGATCGGTTCGGTGGGTTTCCACGACAAAACGGGCCGAATTGCAGACCTTACCGGTTTGGACGACACGACGGCCGCTGTAGTCGTGCAATCTCCAAATTTCTTTGGCTGCGTTGAAGATCTGCAATCCGTCGCAGAAAAGGCACACGCTGTTGGTGCATTGCTGGTGGTCGTAGTGACGGAAGCTATTTCATTCGGCCTGCTTAAGTCGCCTGGGGCTTGCGGAGCCGACATCGTAGTTGGTGAAGGTCAGTCGTTTGGTGTGCCGATGAGTTTCGGCGGGCCGCACGTTGGATTGTTCGCGACGCAGGACAAATTTGTCCGGCAGATGCCTGGCCGACTGTGCGGCGTTGCATATGACAAGAATGGGAACCGAGGATTCGTGCTGACCCTGTCGACACGCGAACAGCACATTCGCCGTGAAAAGGCGACTTCGAACATCTGTACGAACCAAGGCCTGATCGCACTCGCTGCGACGATTTATATGGAAACAATGGGGAAAAAGGGTATTCAGGAAGTTGCGATACAGAATGCCCAAAAAGCTTCATATGCCGCAAACAAGATCGCTGAGATCGACGGTTTCGAGATCGCATTCTCTGCCCCCAAGTTCAATGAGTTCGTCGTCCGCACTCCAAAGCCGGCGGACGAGATCCTCGGAGAGTTGCGCGACGGCGGGATAATCGGCGGTTTGGCACTGTCGAAGTACTATCCGGATCGAACAAACGAAATACTGGTTTGCGTGACCGAGACAAACACACGGAAAGAGATTGACGCGCTCGCCGCCGGACTAATCGCCGCATAGAGACGCATGACGAAACTGATGATTCCAAAACTCGATGTAGACCGGCGGCAATTCCTGTCGTCGGCCGGTAAGGGTTTGGGATTAATGACCTTGACTTCGGGAACAGTTGGGACGTTGTTTCAGAGCATTAGTGCCGCCGCCCAGCGAGTCAGGCATCTTTCACCTAACCAAACAGCCTCAGACGAAGATTTTTGGACGACGATTCAGCAGGCCTTTTCGGTCACCCGCGGTATCGTGAATCTCAATAACGGGGGTGTCAGCCCAAGTCCGCGGATCGTGACCGAGGCCTTTGTTCGGTATACCTGGCAACAAGAAGATGCGACTGCGTATACGATGTGGCAACTACTTGAGCCGCAGTCGGAAACGATCCGGACGGGTCTTGCCGAGATCTTCGGATGTGACCGTGAGGAGATCGCGATCACCAGAAATGCGTCGGAATCGCTCGAGATCATGTTGATGGGACTCGATCTCAAGTCGGGCGACGAGATCGTTACAACGACGCAAGACTATCCCCGAATGCTGACGACACTTAAACAGCGTGAGCGTCGTGAGGGACTAAAGCTCAAGCTCATAACGATCCCCATTTCTCCTTTAGACGTCAATGAGATCGCATCGGCCTATGAGAGGGCAATAACTCCCAAGACAAAATTGTTGCTGATCTCGCATATGATAAACCTGACCGGCCAGATCACACCGGTACGCAAGGTCTGTGAGATGGCACGTGCTCGCGGAATAGAGACAATCGTTGACGGGGCGCATTCTTTTGCCCAGTTTGATTTCAAACGCGATGATTTGCAGTGCGATTATTTCGGCACTTCCCTTCACAAATGGTTGTATGCCCCGAAGGGCACCGGAATGCTCTACGTTCGAAAAGAAAAGATCCCAAAGGTTTGGGCACTGATGGCGTCTGAAGACAAGAATGATCGCGATATTCGGAAGTTCGAAGAAATAGGTACGCATTCGGCGGCGATGCGTCTGGCTATCGGTGAGGCTATCTTGTTTCATAACGCTATTGGCGCGAAACGAAAAGAGGCCCGGTTGCGATACCTTTCGCGATATTGGATGAATAGGTTGAAAAATATTCCGAGCGTTGGGTTTAACACTTCCTTCGACGACTCACAGTCGTGTGCGATCGGTAATTTTAAGATCGAGGGAATCGACCCTGTAAAATTGGGCGGGTATTTGATGTCTCAGCATAAGATATTCACGACTCCGATCGTGCATCCGGAGTTTAAAGGAATCAGGATCACACCGAATGTTTACACGACACTTTGGGAACTCGATAGATTTTGCGGTCTTATCGAAAGGATCGCCAAAACTGGTCTACCGAACGGTTAGTTACGATTATGACAATTACGAAAGTTACACAGCACCCGTCTCAGAACGAAGCATTGATCTTTGAACGTTCGCAGACAGGACGCATCGGTTACCGCCTTCCAAAACTTGACGTTCCCGAGACCGCGATCGATGCGCTGCTTCCGACGGAACTTCGGCGGGACGACGATCTCGACGGTGTGCCCGAGGTATCGGAAGTTGATGTGGTGCGGCATTTCACGCGTATTTCAACGTGGAACTATTCGATCGATATGGGTATGTATCCATTGGGCAGCTGCACAATGAAATACAACTCGCGATTGAATGAAAAGGTTGCGCGGATCGGTGGGTTTGCCAATCTTCATCCGCTCGCGCCCGAGGCGGAATCGCAAGGTGCACTCGAACTCGTGTATCGACTCCAGCAAGAACTTTCGGAGATCACGGGTATGCCTGGAGTTTCACTTCAACCCGCAGCCGGAGCTCAAGGTGAAATGACGGGTGTGATGCTGATTCGTGCGTTTCTTGATAAACGCGATGGCGAGGCGTCTAAGAACCGTCGGACAATGCTAATTCCCGATTCGGCCCACGGTACCAATCCTGCTTCGGCCGCACTCGCCGGATTCAAGGTGAAAACCATCCGTTCAACTCCACAGGGACTTACTGATCTGGAACATTTAAGGCAGTTGTGCGACGAAGGCGGGATCGCCGGTCTAATGCTCACGAATCCGAACACAGTCGGTATATTCGAGACAAATATACGGCAGGTCTGCGAAATGATCCATACGGCAGGTGGTCTCGTTTATATGGATGGCGCAAATATGAATGCCCTCGTTGGGATAGCCCGGCCGGGGGATATGGGAGCCGATGTCATCCATCTCAACCTGCACAAAACATTTTCTACGCCGCATGGCGGTGGCGGCCCCGGATGCGGGCCATGTCTATGTTCTGCGGAACTTGAGCCGTTCCTCCCGATCCCGCGTGTGGTCAAGGATGGCGATCGCTACAGTCTGAATTATGACGCACCCGAAACAATAGGCCGAGTAAAGGCATTTTTAGGTAATTTTGGAATGATGGTCCGAGCATTGTCGTACATCCACACGCACGGAGCCGAGGGACTAAAGGAGGCGACCGAAGCTGCCGTCTTGAACGCGCGCTATTTGTCCGCCATGCTTGAAGACGTTTACGACAAACCATACGCCGCGGACCCCATGCACGAAGTGATATTCTCCCACAAGAAACAATCCAAGAAAGGCATCACCACGCTTGATGTTGCGAAACGCCTGATCGATTACGGTTTTCACCCAATGACGATCTACTTCCCGCTTGTCGTTGAGGGTGCCATGCTGATCGAGCCAACCGAATCGGTAGGCCATGCCGATCTCGACGCCTTCGTTGAAGCTATGAAACACATCGACACCGAGGCCGATTCGGATCCTCAGTTGGTGATCAACGCGCCGCATTCAACGCGAATTGGCCGGTTGGATGAGGCTGCGGCTGCACGAAAACCGGTTTTGCGCTGGCGAAAGGACATGGACATGATGACAAAAACGGCGTAATCATCCTTCGCGCGATCCGTTGAACTGTCATGCTGCCCATTCAATTACGTAAAGGGAGAAGTTATGATCAAAAAACTGTTGTTCGGAATCGTGGGACTTCTCGTTCTATTCATAGTTGCGGTCGGGATATTGACCTTCGTGGCCCCGACGGAATTTAAGGTGGAACGCGAAATTACTATTAACAAACCAAAGGATGAGGTGTTTTCATATCTTAGGTTGTTAAGAAATCAGAATGTTTGGGGACCGTGGTTTAAAAAAGAGCCGACGATGAAGCAGGAATTTCGAGGAACGGACGGGACAGTCGGCTTTGTTTCGTACTGGAATGGAACGAGTGACGACGTTGGCGAGGGCGAACAGGAGATCAAACGGATCGTCGAGGGTGATCGGATCGATACAGAGTTGAGATTCCTCCGCCCATTCGAGTCCAAGGCCGATTCCTATCTAACGACCAATTCAATGGGTGGGCAGCAAACATCAGTGAAATGGGGTATGTCCGGCTCCATGCCGCGGCCGATGAACGTAATGTTGTTATTCATGGACATAGACAAGGAGATCGGCAAAGATTTCGACGAAGGTCTTTCCACACTTAAAACAACGCTCGAAAAATAGAGACTTTGGTATCGGCGGCGACGTTTTTCAAATTTATCTGTTAAAAATCCCGTTATGGTAAAGATCGGCGTACCAAAAGAGGTTCATCCCAACGAACGGCGAGTCGCCGCGACTCCGCAAACAACTTTGCGACTGAAAAAACTCGGTTTTGAGGTCACCATCGAGTCAGGTGCCGGGGACGGGATCTTTTGTTCTGATGCCGAGTACCAAGAGGCTGGAGCCGCCATCGTAGACAATGTCGCCGAAATCTGGACCGGATCTGATGTTGTGATCAAAGTCCGGCCGCCGGAAGAAAATACCCGGCTTGGCAAACACGAAGCTGATCTACTTAAGGAAGGCGGGTGGCTGATCGGGTTTATGTGGCCAGCCCAGAACCGAGAACTGCTGGAGCGACTAGGACGTCGACACGCAACCGCATTCGCGATGGATACCGTTCCACGTATCACGCGGGCACAAAAGATGGACACGCTTTCGGCCATGGCTAATATCGCCGGATATCGTGCAGTTATCGAAGCGGCGACTAATTTCCCCCGATTCTTCGGTGGCCAAATTACGGCGGCCGGTCGCATTGACCCCGCTAAAGTGCTTGTCATCGGTGCCGGAGTTGCAGGACTTTCGTCGATCGGTGCGGCGCGGTCACTAGGAGCGATCGTGCGAGCCTTTGATCCGCGTTCAGCAACCAAGGAGCAGGTTGCGAGTATGGGTGCTCAGTTCCTGGAGGTCAGCGTTGCCGAAGAGGGCGAGGGCAAAGGTGGCTATGCCAAGGAAATGACCGACGCCTTTCTAAAGGCGGAAATGGCACTCTTCGCGCAGCAAGCGATGGAGGTCGATATTATAATCACTACGGCGCTGATTCCGGGCAGACCGGCTCCGAAATTGATAACCACGGGGATGGTCGAGAGTATGAAGCCCGGTTCCGTAATAGTAGATCTAGCCGCGGAACAAGGCGGAAACTGTGCACTTACTGACCCCGGCAAGATCGTTCACCACAAGGGGGTTACGATCATCGGATATACCGATCTCCCAAGCCGCATGGCGAATTTATCGAGCCAGCTGTATGGCTCCACAATCGTTGCCCTCTTGGACGAGTTAGTGAAGGGCGATGGACTGCAAGTCGATCTTGACGATCAAGTGATCCGCGGTGCGATCGTCCTTCACGAGGGTACCTTGATGTATCCACCCCCGACACCGCCCGCGCCACCAGAGCCGGGCGTCCCAACAAAAAGCACAGCCGCCGCTGCTGTCGCTGTCATCGACCAGTCGCCGGAGGCAGACGGTGTTAACGCACTTTGGCTGGCCCTCGCGGGACTTGTCCTCGTCGGTATCGGAGTTGTGGCTCCCGCTTCGACCCTGTCGCATTTCACGGTGTTTATGCTCGCGTGCTTCGTCGGCTGGCAACTCGTCTGGAACGTTAAACCGGCGCTGCACACGCCGCTGATGAGTGTTACCAACGCCATTAGCGGGATTATTCTGGTCGGCGGAATGTTGCAATTGTCCGGAAAGTCATTGAATCTAACGACCGTATTGGGTGCGGTCGCAGTATTGATCGCGGCAATCAATATCGCGGGAGGCTTTCTGGTCACCAACCGAATGCTTGCAATGTTTAGAAGATAACCGTCCCGTTGATGTAATGGCCGGGATTTGAAAGATCTGGCGGCGTCTACGCCTTGCTCCGATGCATTTTGATCAATTCTTCATCGATGACCTCAAGAGTCGTGCGGATATCGTCCGGATCATCGAACCACATACGACGCTAAAAAAGAAAGGGGCAAATTGGATGGGCCGCTGTCCCTTCCACCAAGAAAAAACCCCTTCTTTCTCTGTCAATCCCGCAAAGGGGTTCTATAAGTGTTTCGGATGCGGCAAGGGCGGTAGCGTCATCGATTTCTTGATGGAGACAGAAGGCTTGAGTTTCCCGGAAGCGATCATTCGCGTCGCAGAGATCACAGGCATCCCTATTCCCGAGCCTATCGACGACGTCCAATTTCAAAAGAAGAAAAAGAAACGAGACGAACAGCGAAAGCTTTCTGATCAGGTGGTCGGCCTCAACCTGATAGCGCTCGAATTTTGGGAACTCGAACTCAACAAAACGAGCGTCGAAGCCATTGCGGCACGTGAGTACCTCAAGAGTCGCGGAATTTCGGAAGAAACGCAAAAGACGTTTCGAATCGGTTTTTCGCCTGACAGTTGGGACGCGCTGCTAATTCATTTGCGGAGCGTTGGAGTAGACGAACGGCAAATTGAGCAAAGTGGGCTCGTTTCTATCAACAAAGAAAAGGAAAGGGTGTTTGACCGCTTTCGAGGAAGAATAATCTTTCCGGTTCTGGATGTTAACGGCAACCCGGTCGCATTTGGCGCCCGGGCACTAAACAACGACCAGCCCAAGTATCTGAATTCGCCCGAAACGCCGGCATATATCAAAGGCGATCATCTTTACGGACTTTTTCAAGCCAGTTCCGAGATCAAAGGGCGCGGCTTTGCGATTCTCGTCGAAGGCTACCTTGATCTAATAGCATTGCATCAGAATGGGATCAAGAATGTAACGGCAAGTTTGGGGACCTCACTCACCGCAAACCAGTCAAAATTACTTAGCCGCTATACGCGCAACGTCGTGATCAATTACGACGGTGACAGTGCTGGTATTATGGCATCACGGCGGGCGATCGGCGAGCTGCTGCCAAATAACTTCGATATAAAGGTGCTGGTACTCCCAAATGGAATGGATCCTGATGATTTTATACGTGAAAACGGATCAAAGGAATACTCCCAGTTTCGCAAAAATGCTCAACTTTACCTTCAATTTGTTCTCGACCACAGCGTAAAGGGCCGCGATCTGGCCTCAGTCAAACAGAAGACCGAAGCGATCGGTGATGTGTTGGAGGTTGTCTCGAAAATCGGTTCCGGCTTCCAAAAACAAGAGAGTTTTAGTCAGACCATGGAGTTTTTTCGGATTCAGGATTCCGCTTTCCGTCGAGACCTTTGGAAAACCGTCGAATCCAACCAGAATCCAGCGCCGGTTACAATAAAGCAGAAGATTAGAAAGGTCACTCAGTCGAAGTCGACCGTCGCCGAGCAGCTGCTTCTAGAGCTGATTATTTATGACAAAGAATTGCGGGGGTTGATCTTGCCGCGTCTCGAACCGTCTGACTTTGAGTCCCTAGCTACTGCTTCGATATACCGGTCACTCATCGCGTTAAACTCAACAGACGCAGAGGTTTCCCGAGAGTCGCTACTTGAGCTCATTGAAGATGACGAATATGCGGAAGATTTTATTGGCCTGCTTTTTATCGGGGAACCTCGCCGAGATGCCGGTGAGGTTATTGACGAAGTGCTTCACGCTGCGGAAAACTGCGTCTTCACCTTACGATTGATGGCGATTACTGACTTCAGCCTTGAGGTAGGACGCGAGATCATACTTGCCGAACAGTCCGGCGACCTCGCTCGTCTCGGCCAATTAGTGGGCGAACAGGTCAAACTTGGAAAAATGAAGCGCGAATTTCAACACAAACTGACAAAACTCTGATATAGTTAGAGGTTTGCATTTTCAAAAGTACGATGAGACCTTGCTATCTCTGAATGCGTCTAATTTTGGTTAATTAAACGACAACGGATTAGGTCAAGCTGGAATCAAAGGCTTTTATCCAAAATATGGCTGATTACGACGAAAAAGAAGATCTGATGGATCGATTGCTCGCACTTGGCAAACGAAAGAAATTCCTCAGTTATGACGAGCTAAATCGCGAGATTCCCGAGAATATGATGTCACCCGACGAGATAGAGGACGTTCTCGAGCGGCTCGAGGGTGCCAATATTTCCGTTGCTGAGAACGACGCGCAAATGCTCGAACGCGCATCGTCGACGATAAAATTGGACGATAACGACGAGCAACCCATTGATGAGGACGATCTTGATCTCGACCTATCGGCCGGTGCCCTCGACAAATCCAATGACCCGGTTCGTTTATACCTTCGGGAAATGGGTATCGTACCACTTTTGAATCGTGAAGGTGAAGTGACGATCGCCCAGCGCATCGAACGTGGTCAGATCAAAACTCAAAAGTCGATTTCGCGATCGCCGATCGCGGTTGAGCGCCTTATCAAAATCGGCGACGACCTCGGGCGCGGAAAAGCGAGTATCCGAGAGACTGTCACTTTTTCTGAACAGGCCGAGATCTCGATGGAAGAGGACAAGGCCGAAGAATATCTTCGATGGACGCTCGAAGGCATCGGCAACATAAAGCAGAATTACGAAGGGGCTCTTAAAACCTGGTTCGCACTTGTCGACGAGCAAAAAAAATCAAAGGCAAAAAAATCCAAGAAGCTTCTTCACCTCCGCCGGCAGACCGCGCGGCTTCGGCTTGAGATCGCCCAGGAAATCAAGAATCTAAGCCTTACTGAACATTCGATGCAGCTTCTGATCGGTGCCATACGAAAGATCGTCGAAGAGATCAGAAAGGCCGAGCGTGCTGTAAAAAGTGCCGAGGCCCGGCTCGAGAAAAAGCCCGGCGCTGCTGAAAAGAAAGAACTCAACGCGAAGATCGTCGAATCGAAAGCGATTCTGGCAGGGATCGAAGTTAAGTATTATCTCCCGACCGTAGAGATAAAGCGCTCGTTTCAAACGATCAGTATTGGCGAATACGAAACGAACCAGGCAAAACGCGAATTGGTTGAAGCCAACTTGCGTCTCGTCGTTTCGATCGCTAAGAAATATACGAACCGAGGGCTACAGTTCCTCGACCTCATTCAGGAAGGCAATATCGGTTTGATGAAAGCGGTGGACAAGTTCGAGTGGCGCCGCGGATATAAGTTTTCGACATATGCTACGTGGTGGATCCGCCAGGCGATCACTCGCGCGATTGCGGATCAGGCCCGGACGATCCGCATACCGGTTCATATGATCGAGACGATAAACAAGCTCATACGCACGTCACGACTGCTCGTTCAAGAACTCGGCCGCGAACCCTCAAGTGAGGAGATCGCAAAGCGAATGGACATTCCAGTTTCGAAGGTTCGAAAAGTCCTGAAGATCGCGCAGGAACCGATAAGCTTGGAAACGCCGATCGGCGAAGAGGAAGATTCGCATCTGGGCGATTTTATCGAAGACAAGTCGATCCTGAACCCGGCTGAGTCGGTCACCTTCTCGAATCTGCGTGAGATTACGGACGAGGTCCTGGCAACGCTCACGCCGCGTGAGGAAAAGGTGATCAAAATGCGCTTCGGCCTCGGCAACACCGGCAGCGAGCACACGCTCGAAGAGGTCGGCCAGCATTTCGCCGTCACCCGCGAGCGCATCCGCCAGATCGAAGCAAAAGCCCTGAGAAAGCTGCGACATCCTTCGCGTTCGCGGCGATTGAAGGCGTTTCTTGAAGGAAAGAAATAGTTTAAACGGCCCCGGAAATCATCGAACTCGTTGAATGAGGTCGCAAACAAGGGTTACCGTTACCATAAGCTGGGTGCTGAGAACCGACGTCAGGTATCTGTTCTCAATTTTTGATGGCCACGCATTCGTGAGGTTGTATGTCGCCACGGGACGGTTTTGTTGATCGAACATCGCAAGCAGACAGTTTTTTCGACCTTCGTTTTGATTTTGGATAGCCGACTGATGCCAAACTCGGATTCTTGTATCTCCGCTTTGAGGTCGGGTGAGCAAAATGGTTTTGAGCGCGGTTTGTGATGGTGTTCGTATTATCGATGAGCCCGCGTCGTCGACTGTCTCCCAC
>JBAUGL010000102.1:0-58724 GCA_049679665.1 Pyrinomonadaceae bacterium
AGGTAACACTTGTCGAACGCGAGAAGTTTCCGCGCGATAAACTTTGCGGTGAATTCATTTCGCCGGAGTGCATCCGTCACTTTGACGCACTTGAGATCGGTGACAATATCCGATCGGCCGGCGGATCCGAGGTTTTTTCAACGCGATTCTTTAGCCAACGCGGACACAGAATTGACGTTCCGAGCGATTGGTTCCTCCAAGGAGCACCCGCGATCAGCCTGAGCCGGGCCGCGATGGACGAATTGCTGATAAGGCGTGCGATCGCCTCAGGTGTAAGAGTACATGAAGATGCGAGTGTCGTTGGTATTTCACTCGACAGGGGCACGATCCGGGAGGTCAACATCAGTAGTGCAAACGGACCGATGCGTTTATCGACCGATCTGATCGTCGACGCTACCGGACGGCCCAGAATTCTGTCGAAACTCGTTGATAGACATTATCGGCGAGGTAACCCGATGGCGAAGAAACCTGGCCGGTACCTCGCCTTTAAAGCTCATTTTCAGGGTGCACAGCTGGATCACGGAACATGCGCCATTTATTCGTTCGCCGGGGGTTATTGCGGTTTGACGCGCATAGAACTCGGATCGTTTAACCTGTGTTTGATACTAAAAGTCGAAGAAGCACGGCATCATGGCTCAGACGCGGACAAGATCGTTGCAAATGTGATCGCCGAGAACAAAAAAGCCGCGGCCTCTCTCCAAGCAGCGAAGCGAACCAGCGACTGGCTGACCGTATCCATTAGTGAATTCGGTCAAAGAGACGTAGTTCCTGCCCGTAACTTGTTCCTGGCCGGTGATTCGGGAGCCTTCATAGATCCGTTCACCGGCAGCGGAATTCTGATGGCATTGGAGAGCAGCGAGATCCTTTCAAGGTGCATGGTGCGATCCCCAGACGATCCGGATAGGATCGGCAATGACTACCGGCTTGCGCACTCCAAACACTTTGCAAAGAGACTCAATGCAAGTCGGTTTATACGGTTTGCAGCCTACAACCCGACCCTTGCCGGAGTTGCGATCGGGGTGCTGGGTCGCAGTCTTAGCATCCGCCGATTTCTTACTTGGGCAACACGCGATCGGTCACCGCAATAATTTTGCGTCGCTAAAATCTGATAATCGTATATATTTGCTTGATAAACAGATGGTTTTGAGTTAAAAACTTCAAAGCAAATCTATTTCTGTTCGATCGCTCTGCTGGAAAAAGTTCTAAATAATTTAAGGGAGTTACCTTTGAATAGGCCTTCGGGCATGCGCCGCCGCAGCCCCGAACGAGCGAACTTGAGTATCAAACGAGACTCGAACGGATTCAAATCGTAAGGAGAACAATATGAAAGTTATTTCGATCAGGTTTACCTCGATCGCCGCAACCTGCCTGTTTACAGTAATTATGCTGTCGGCCGCTGCGTTTACCTCATTCGCCCAATCCCAGGTGAGCTCGGCTGACTTAACAGGAACGGTTGCTGACCCAAACGGGGCCGTAGTACCCGGGGCCTCGATCACAGCGAAAAACATTGCTACCGGCCTGGTCCGCAATGCCACGGCAAATGATTCCGGCGATTTTCAGTTGATCGGCCTAGCGCCGGGTGACTATGAAATTACGGTCGAGGCGCCAACCTTTAAGAAGACCGTCATTTCGCCCGTGACCCTTACGGTTGGACAACGCGCGGAACTTCCCGTTCGTGTGGAGATCGGATCTCAGGATATTGTTGTCAATATCTCGGGCGACTCCGTACCGCTGATCGAAACTGGTAAAACGACGATCGCAAGTACGATCGATCAGGAGCGCATAGAAAATTTACCGATCAATGAAAGAAGTGCGACCGGGTTTGCACTCACGCTTTCAACGGTCGGACGAGACAATGGCCGTCCAATTGGCCCGGCGCCGACGTCAGGCCTGAATATAGGTGGACAACGCGGCCGCTCAACGCAGGTTAACGTTGACGGCGCCGACTTCACCGACAATTCGGTCAACTCTGCACGCTCAACGGTTGGTCAAGAGGCGGTTCAAGAATTTCAGGTAGCGACGAACTCGTATGCCCCCGAATTTGGCCGAGCGACGGGCGGCGTGGTAAATATTGTTACAAAAAGCGGAACGAACCAACTCCACGGCAACGTATTCGGTTTCCTTCGGGATAAAACAATACAAGCCCGTAATGCTTTTGCCCCGGTTGGCGATAAACCTGATTTTACGCGAGGTCAGTACGGTATAACGCTCGGCGGGCCGATAGCACGGGACCGCACGTTTTTCTTTATGGCGTTCGAAGGTCGTCAGCGCCGCGAATCAGGCTTCTTTACTACCGACGTAACGCAGGGCCTCAACAACTCGATCACACTTGGGCCACAAACCTATTCGAACATAACCGCCCAGCAGCGTGCATTTGCCGCCGGACTTGCGGGCGCCGGCCAGGCCCAACTCGCCGGGTTATATCTCACGTTTGTTTCCAGCGGTGGAAACACGGCCCTTTTTGGCTCCAATCCATTGCGAAGCCCCGGTGGCTCGATTCCGGCCGGCCAAGTAATTGGCCCGAGATTCTTTTTGACGGGCGCACCTGTGCCGGTCGGTTCGGTGAATGCAGCAGGCGAGGGCATCGCATTTCGTCCCTTATTAAACTTGCAAAAGGTATTCCCGGTTCGTGATAAGACACATTATTTCTCAATTCGCGGCGACCACTCATTCAACAATGATAATCAGTTGACTGCGCGATTAAGCTATAATCCGAGCAGGGTATCGGGTATCCAGGTGGAATCGCAGAATCAGTCGCTGGGTCAAAACGACTTTTCTCGTACCGGCATCACTGATACAAAAGACTACTCGCTTAGCGCGGGACTCAATTCCAATCTCGGCGGCACAATGCTGAACGAACTTCGCTTCAGCTACGGCAAACGGGACACTTCATTCCGATCGCAAAACAATGACGCCGTTGCGTACAACATTTCGGGAACGGCATTTATCGGCCGAGAGTTATTCTCACCGGTTGTGAGGACTGAGAACCGCTATCAATTGGTCGACAATCTGAATGTGGTCGCGGGGAACCACACATTTAAGTTCGGTGGTGATTTCAATATCATAAGGATCCCGAGTGCCTTGTTCGAGCTCAACTTTGCCGGTTTGTTCAATTTTGGCGAAACCGATCTGAAGCCCTTTCTTGAGGGTGCTCTAGGTTCGGCATTGCCGTTCCAGAGCTGCCAGACCAACACTCAAGCGGGTTGTATTCCGCTTGCGACGCCGGTTCAAGCCTATGGACTTGGCCTTCCGTCCATTTACATCCAGGGATTTGGGAATCCGATAAGCGAGATCAAGAATAATCCGATCGCGTTTTATGCACAGGATTCGTGGAAGATTCACCCGCGGCTCACCGTCAACTACGGAGTACGTTATGACATCGAGCTGACCGAAACGATTGCCCCAGTGGCATTTCGTGATCCGCTGACCGGAATCAACCTATCGGAATCGGATATCCTCGCGGCTCAAGATGTACTTGGCGTTCAACAGGGAATACCACGGGACACGAATAATTGGGCGCCGCGAGGCGGTTTTGCGTGGGACATTTTTGGAACCGGCGGCACGATACTTCGCGGGTCTTTTGGGCTGTTTTACGATCATCCGCTTCTTGCCGTTGCTTTCAATTCCGACATCGCCGACGCTGCACAGCAACAGCAATCCGTGTTGATACCTGGAAGCCCGGCACCGACAGCTCTGCTGAATGCGGTTCAAGTATTCCAGGGAACGGTTTGTACCACTTCTTCGCAGAATCCGATCTGTCCGGCCGGATTTAATACCCCGGGAGCTGCCGCTTCGGCGCAGTATCAGTTTGGCCGACAGCGATTCAATGATCAGACGTTCCCCGGGTTTGGACCCGTGCTTCCGTTTGTGCTGCCAGTCGCGAAGGACTTTCAATATGCATCGGCGGTTCAGGGAAATGCAGGGATAGAACAGCGATTGTCGCGCAATATGTCGCTTTCAGTTTCGTACATACACGTTGGAGCACACCACCTTCCGCATCCGACCGATCTGAACACACCGGACACCGCTCTGCAGATTCAGAATTTTGCACGATTTTCGGGGCGCAACCCGGTCAGTACGACCGAAGCAATAGGGCCCGCTATTTCGATCCCGTCAACCTTGGCGCCGGGGACACCCTTTACAAATGCATATGGGGTCACATGTGGTGTCGTTATACCGGGAATAATCGCCCAGTGTCCAACGGGCCGCGTTATCGTTCCGGCGATCGCGAATTTCTTCCGCCCGAGCGCCCCGAACTATTTTCTGGCAACCGCGGCCAGCCGCGGCCTCGTCACGAAAGCGGTTCTCGATTCCCAGCTAACAGGTACACTTCGCACGCCAGGTGTGTTGTCGCCATTTGGCTCGGTCAACGCACAGGTTTCTGACGGAAACTCAAGCTACAACGCGATGAATGTTGAGTTAAAACGTAGATTTGCGGATAACTTTACGTTTTTAGCGGGTTATACGTGGTCTCACTCGATCGACGATTCATCCGATCTGCAGACGCTCCTGCTTGCACAGGACGTAAATCGTTTTGACCTGGAAAAGGCCGATTCGTTGTTTGACCAACGACATCGCTTCGTGTTCAGCGGGCTTGTATCGTCGCCGCAAAGCTGGCGTAGTGCAGATAGCTGGGGCAAACGATTCCTGGCGGATTTCACGATCGCTCCGATCATTGAACTATCTTCAGGCCGCCCGTTCAACATCATCACAAACGTTGATACGAATAATGACCAATCGACGCAAACCGATCGGCCCAACGTTGCCTCGGATGGAACATTGGTCCGACCCGATCCATTCTCGATCGGTGATCTTGGACGAAATAGAGGGATAACCCACAACTACGCGTCGGTCGACCTTCGCGTCTCGCGGGCTTTTTGGTTTAGCGAGCGAGTGAAGGCGGACCTTATCTTTGAAGGATTCAATATCCTCAACAGATTCAACGAAGCGTCAGTATCGCCTTTGTTCACCGACGTGAACGCTTTCGGTCAGCGCGATAGTCAAGGACGGTATTTCGGCCGGCCGACGGCTACCTATGACCAACGCCAATTCCAGCTCGGGCTGAAGTTCAGCTTCTAGCCCGGGGCGTTCAAAATCGGAACTGTCCAAATGAAAGGCTGTCCGGAATTCCGGGCAGCCTTTTTTTGTTCGTGCCTTTTGCTCTGATTTAACGGATAATTTGATGATAATGACGTTGTCGGATCGAATAAAACGGCGAGCACTCGATGTAGGGTTCCACAAGGTCGGGATCGTCCCCGCCAGCGCCCTGAACGACGAAGGGGAAAAGCTGCGGCATTGGCTTCGGAGCGGTTTTCACGGTCAAATGGGGTGGCTCGAACGCGAACCGGAAAAACGATCTGATCCGCGTTCAATACTACCGGGCGCACTATCAATGATCGTAGTCGCCCTAAATTATTACACGGATCATCATCACAAAGACGATCCTGAGCTCGGAAAGATCTCACGATATGCATGGGGCGATGACTACCACGATATTGTAAAAGAGAAGCTTCGGGCGCTGCTGGATTGGATCAAATCCGAGGTTCCTGGTGCGAACGGCAGGGTTTGTGTCGATACGGCCCCGATCATGGATAAAGCCTGGGCCGTACGTGCGGGCCTGGGCTGGCTTGGCAAGCATTCGAACGTCATTACGACGGAATATGGATCATGGGTATTTATCGGCGAGATCTTATTGGATATCGAACTCGAGTACGATTCGCGCATCGTTGCGGATCATTGCGGGAGTTGTACCGCGTGCCTAGACGCTTGCCCGACCGATGCGATCGTTTCCCCATATGTTGTTGATTCCAACAAATGTTTGTCCTATGCGACCATCGAGCTGCGTTCCGATACTTTGCCAACGGAAATTGCGAACAATATGAATGGCTGGCTCTATGGATGCGATATTTGTCAGGACGTCTGCCCATGGAATCGTTTCGAGAAACCGACGACCGAGAGCGGATTTCAGCCACGCAACGACGAAACCTCCATTAGCCTCGATGAGGTGCTCCAGTATTCACCCGAAACATACGCAGACAGATTTCGGCGAACCGCTGTAAAACGCGCGAAGCTGGCCGGCCTGCAGCGAAATGCCGCCGTTCTCAAAGCAGATGTATCAGACGCTGAAACTGATATAATGTGAACGAATGGTACTTCGCGACGCGCACAATCGAGTTATTCGCGATCTGCGAATATCGCTGACCGATCGCTGCAATTTTAGGTGCTTCTATTGTCTGCCAAATGGGGAACCCCCGCTGGCCCGCAAGGAAACGATCCTGACCTTCGAAGAGATCTCGTCGATATCGGATATATTTGTGTCGCTCGGTATAGAAAAGATCCGCCTTACCGGTGGCGAACCGCTGATCCGTCGGGATTTGCCGAAGCTCGTCGCGAAATTGGCCCGGTTGAAGCCGGATCTTAAGGATCTGGCTTTGACGACCAACGGCTACGATCTTTTGCGACACGTTCAGGCCCTGGAGTCGTCAGGGCTCGACCGCATTACGATAAGTCTCGACAGTCTTAATCGTGATAGATTCCGAGAAATAACTGGTGTGGACGCGCTAATGTCCGTATTGGAATCAATTGAAACTGTCAAGTCACATTCCTTTGACCCGATCAAGATCAATGCCGTTATCGTACGCGGCCGCAATGACGACGAGATTGTCGACTTTGCGCGCTTTGCACGAGAAAACGACCTCCGAATTCGATTCATCGAATATATGCCGCTCGATTCCGGACACGGATGGGATCGGAGTATGGTGGTCTCCGGCCGGGAGATCTTAAGCAGCATCGCCGCCGTTTATCCGTTGAAGCTTATTGAACCGACCAGGGGTTCCGGGACCGCGTGGAACTACGCGTTTGCCGATGGAGGCGATGGTGAAATAGGTATAATAGCACCCGTTACGGAGATGTTCTGCGGTGCTTGCTCACGCATCCGTCTTACCGCCGATGGTCAGATCAGGACTTGCTTGTTCTCAACAGTGGAACACGATCTCCGAGGTATCGTTCGCAGCGGCGCGGGTCGAGCAGAAATAATCGATTTCATCGAGGCGGTCGTGCTGTCCAAGGAACCGCGGCACCGAATAAATGAACCCGATTTCGTCCAACCGGAACGTTCGATGAGCTTTATTGGCGGCTGATCAAGATTGTCGTCTGCCGATCATGTCGAGCCCTACCGCGGCAACCAGGATCGATCCCTTTATTATGTCCTGCAAGTAATCCCTCACGTTCAGAAGCGACATACCATTGTCGAGGCTTGCCATTATCAAAGCACCCAAACAGGCGCCAAATATCGTTCCCCGACCGCCGACCAACGAAGCGCCGCCGATCACGCACGCAGCGATTGCGTCGAGTTCCTTTAATGTACCGGCATCAGGCGAGGCACTTCCGACCCTGGCGCTAAAAATAAGCGACGCGACACCGGTTAATGCGCCCAAAAGTCCAAAAACGACCAATATATTGCGCTTGTTGTTGATCCCGGACAATCGTGCCGCTTCGGCATTTCCACCGATCGCGTACAAATACCTTCCAAATGTAGTCGAGTTCGTGATGAAATAACCGAACAATGCGACAACGACCAGGATCAGCACCGGAATCGGTACGCCCTGATAGGAATTCATCACCGCTATGAAAACGAGTATCCCGGTGATCGGCGCGATTGATCTTATGATCTCGCGTATATAGTTAGCGTCACCCAGGCCATAGTCTTTTGCCGACCGGGCGCTTCGGTACGCCAAGAACAGCACGATCAATATCGCAAAACCGGCTAGTATCCATCCAATTCCAACAGGAAGATTGTTCTGCCCGATCGATTTGAATGTCTCATCGGATATCGGGATGGTATTCCCCTCGAGCAACCATTTGACTGCGCCCCGCCACGCAAGCAGCCCGCCGAGCGTCACTATGAACGCCGGAATGTTAAAATATGCCGTTAAAAATCCGTGAAAAATACCGATCAGCGTCCCGACGACGATGGCGAACACAATTGCAGCGGGCAGGCCAAACCCCAGCGTCGTCAAAGTAAACGCCGCGAGTCCGCCGGTGAACCCCAAAACTGAACCAACAGAGAGGTCAATGTTCCCGGACACGATCACCATTAGCATGCCGACCGCTAAGATGCCGGTCACCGACATCTGTGTCATTAGATTCGAGAGATTTCGGGGCTGTAGAAATATGCCATCCGCGATCCAACTCGGCTCACCAGAGCCGGAAAATATATTTGTGATCCAATTGGCGATCCCGAATACAAACTGACTCGCGTGTTCACCGACATTCGCAAAGGGCGGAGTATTCGGGTTGGTCGCGTAATGAAAATAGAGCCAGATGACGGCCAGAACCCCGATCATTATGTACGCTCGAAGCGACGCTGTGTTCAGTTTTGTCTTCGTCGAATCACTCATGTTTTTTTTGATTGATCAAGAATCAATGTGACCGGTGGCCGCGGCCATGACCTTTTCCGGGGTCACTTCAGAACGCGCGAACCGTCCGGTCACCCGGCCTTCGTGCAGCACCAGCACTGTATCGGCCATCCCGAGCACTTCCGGGAGTTCGGATGAGACCAAAACTATTGCCATCCCCTCTTTCGCCAACTTGTTTATCTCGGCGTAGATCTCCTGCTTCGCCCCGACATCGATCCCGCGTGTCGGCTCATCAAGAAAAAGGACCTTCGGGTTTGTTAGCAGCCACTTACCCAACACGACCTTTTGTTGATTGCCGCCCGACAGAGTCCCGGCGACGGTCATGGCTGAGCGGGCTTTAACGCGAAGCGAACCCATCTGTGATCGGGCCGCAATTAGCTCTTGTGTCCGGTTTGTCAAAAAGGTGCCGGAGATACGGTCTAGTCCAGCAAGAGTCATATTATCGAGGATCGTCTGCTCGAGGAAAAGCCCGTACCGTTTCCGGTCTTCTGTCACAAACCCCACACCATGCGCGATAGCATCGGAAGGCGAATCAATATTGACCTTCACCCCGTGAACAAACATCTCCAGAGAGAAATAACCCTGCCAAGCTCCAAATATCGCCATCAAAAGCTCGCTCCGTCCGGCGCCCATAAGCCCCGCGACGCCAAGCACTTCGCCTTTGCGCACACTAAACGACACACTATCGACAACCTTTTTATCCGGGCTATCGATCGAATACGCGGTCAAATCGCGAACCTCGAGCGCGGTTTCGCCAAAATCATGAGCCGATTCGGGAAAAATATCTCCTACTTCCCGGCCGACCATTAGGGATATTACCTCGTTCTTATCGAGGTCAGCCGCTGCCCTCGTTCCAACCGTCCTACCGTCCCGCAAGACGGTGATCCGATCGCTCATTTCAAACACCTCGTCGAGTTTGTGCGAAATGTATATCATGCCGACACCGCGGCGCTTCAACTTCCCAAGAATAGTGAAAAGGGATTCAACTTCAGATTCGGTCAATGCTGCCGTTGGTTCGTCCAACACGAGTATTCGCGCGTCCTTCGACAGCGCCTTGGCGATCTCAACAAGCTGCTGCTGACCAATCCCGAGGCTGCCTGCCGCAACTCGCGGATCGATAGATAAATGCAGATCCTGAAGCAGGTTGGAAGCTTTGTGATACAACTCTGACCAATTGATAACGCCGAGCCGTGAGGGCTCTTTGCCTAAAAATATGTTCTCGCCAACCGTAAGTTCTTTGACGAGCGACAATTCTTGAAAGATGATAGCGATACCAGCATTCTCAGAATCGGTGATATTCCGAAATTTTTTAACTTCGTCATCAATAAGGATATCGCCCGTATAGGTACCGATCGGATGAACACCGGACAAAACCTTCATTAGCGTTGATTTGCCCGCTCCGTTTTCACCAACCAGGGAATGAAATTCGCCCGTATCCAAGGTGAGGCTGACGCTGTCGAGCGCACGCACTCCCGGAAACTCCTTGACTATCGACCGCATCTCTAAAAGCGGTATCTTGTTAGCGACTGTTTGCATTATCGATCGTATGAATTAGGTCAGACCGGATCTAGATACCAATTGCGTTTTGGATTCGAGCGTGCCTCATAAGGCCTTCGTTTGCATAGTTTAACATAGCAACCAATCATGGTCGAGCAGTTACCGAGGCCAAATTGGAGGCGCTCGCATTTCATCCTCGTCGAACAGATATCTTGACATTATTTTCCAACTCGCTAGCATCAACTGTACAACCGTTGGAAATTTCGCTGTCCTGCATAAAATTAATACTATGTCTGATTCAAGCGCAATAGAATCTATTTTACATGAATCACGGGTCTTCCATCCGTCAACCGAGTTCTCGGCAAACGCCCATATAAAGAGCTTTGAGGATTATGAGCGGCTTTGTGATGAAGCAGCGAACGATCCGGTCGCCTTTTGGGCTAAGCAAGCCGAATCGCTTCATTGGTTCAAGAAGTGGGAGACGCCGTTGGAATGGGATGAGCCGTTTGCCAAGTGGTTCGTTGGCGGAACGTTGAATATCGCGTACAACTGCCTTGACCGTCATATCGGCACGTCACGAGAGGACAAAATTGCCTTCATCTGGGAAGGTGAACCGGGTGAGGAGCGCAGGATAACGTATCGGGAGCTTCACATCGAGGTTTGCAGATTTGCCAACGCGATGAAGCAGCTCGGTGTGATGACTGGCGACCGCGTTGCACTGTACATGCCGCTTGTTCCTGAGCTTGCGATAGCAATGCTAGCGTGCGCTCGCATCGGGGCAACGCATACCGTCATTTTCGGCGGTTTTTCGGCGGAGGCGATTCGGGATCGTGTCGAAGATTGTCAGTGCAAACTGATCGTCACGGCTGACGGGGGTTATCGACGCGGCAGGGAGGTCAAGCTCAAAGAAGTTGTTGATACGGCTGTCGAGCAATGCGAAAGCGTGAACAGTGTAGTTGTCTTCAAGCGGACTGGAAGCGACGTCGCTATGCAGATCGGCCGCGACTATTGGTGGCACGAGCTCATGGAAACTGTAGATGCCGTTTGCCCCGCAGAGGAACTTGATTCCGAGCATCCGCTATATATTCTTTACACTTCCGGCACGACGGGAAAGCCTAAGGGTATTCTTCACACGACGGGTGGCTATCTTGTACAAACAGCATACACAACCAAGATGGTCTTCGATCTCAAAGATGAGGATATTTACTGGTGTACGGCGGATATCGGCTGGGTCACCGGTCACAGCTATGTGGTTTACGGACCGCTTGCGAATGGCGCAACCGTATTTATGTATGAAGGCGCACCGAACCATCCGGACTTCGACCGATTTTGGGATATGATCGAACGTCACCGCGTAACCATTCTCTACACCGCACCAACGGCGATTCGTTCGTTCATAAAATGGGGAGAGGAGTATCCGCTAAGGCATGATCTTTCATCGCTCCGAGTGCTCGGCACCGTCGGCGAGCCTATCAATCCGGAAGCCTGGATCTGGTACCACACTGTGATAGGCAAGGAAAAATGTCCGATCGTCGATACATGGTGGCAAACGGAGACTGGGTCGATAATGATCTCTCCGCTTCCCGGTGCCACCCCAACAGTCCCCGGCACGGCAACACGGCCGATACCCGGGATCATTATGGACGTCGTCACGAACGACGGTGTTCCGGTGGGCCCGAATGAAGGGGGATACCTGGTGGTAAAACACCCATGGCCGTCCATGCTGCGTACTATTTGGGGAGACGACAATCGGTACAAACAAACTTACTGGTCTGAGATCCCAAATTGTTATTTCGCGGGTGACGGAGCTCGGCGCGACGAGGCAGGTAATTACTGGATCATGGGGCGCGTGGATGACGTGATAAACGTCAGCGGTCACCGGCTCGGAACTGCAGAGGTCGAATCGGCCCTGGTATCACACGAAGCCGTTGCCGAAGCCGCGGTCGTAGGTCGTCCTGACGATCTAAAGGGCCAGGCGATCGCCGCGTTTGTCACGCTCGAAGGCTCCCGCGTTGGCAATGACGAACTCAAGGAAGAACTTCGTTCCCATGTAGCCAGGGAGATTGGCTCGCTGGCAAAACCAGACGACATTCGGTTTACAGATTCACTGCCCAAAACACGCTCAGGGAAGATAATGCGGCGGATCTTGCGCGAACTGGCCGCGGGCGGTAACGTTGCCGGCGACGTAACTACACTTGAAGACTTATCGGTGCTCGAAAAGCTTCGGCAGGGTGAGGATTAAGGCACTTTTCGGGATCCGGTGAGAAAATGAGTTTTTTCGCTGGTGCTCGAGCGTCCGGTAAGATAAACGATGGAAGATTTCGTCTCCGCAAACATCGGAAATGAGCTATCGGAAGCAGGACGCGAGTTCTTCCGCCGAGGCTGGGTGATGGGCACGAGCGGGAACTTCAGCTCGCTGCTGTCCGTCGATCCCCCGAGAGTTTTCATTACCGCAAGCGGTCTTGAAAAGGGAAGACTCTCGATCACCGACTTTTTGGTCCTGGATGGTAACGGCAAAGCCCTTAGGGGTGACGGCAAACCCTCGGCCGAGTCGATGATACATCTCGCGATCTACCAGGTGATCCCCACTGCAAGATCAATCCTGCACACCCATTCCGTCTGGGGGACTATACTCTCAGACGTTTTTTTTGAGAATGGTGCGATAAGGATCGAAGGGTATGAGATGCTGAAAGGGCTCAGCGGCGTTCAAACGCATGAGCATAAGGAAATAGTGCCGATTGTGGAAAATTCGCAGGACTATGGGGAACTTTCTAATGTGATCCAGAATTCGATCAGTGTAAATCGGGGCATTCACGGCATTTATCTTCGTCGGCATGGACTATATACGTGGGGAGACAGCATCGCGGAGGCGCGACGCCATATTGAGATATTCGAATTTCTATTCGAGGTCTTAGGAAGGAGATCAAGCTAATGGCAACTGTACAAAAACGGGAATCGAATGAGACGATCCGCGACGTTGGCGAAATAACTGCTTTCCTTAGGCCTTTCGCGATAGATTACGAGAGGTGGGAGAACCTCGATCCAGTCTCGGCTGACGCGACAGACGAAGATATTCTCAATGCATATTCCGAAGCGATCGAGAGTCTGAAGTCTGCGGGCGGGTATCTGACAGCAGATGTTATTAACGTAGGACCCGAGACTCCCGGCCTTAGCGAAATGCTTAACAAGTTCAACAAAGAGCACTGGCACGACGAAGACGAAGTCCGGTTTATAGTAAAAGGACACGGGCTTTTCCACATTGCTCCGCCGAACGGCGAAGTCTTTTCGATCAAGATGGAAGCTGGAGATCTCATCCGCGTACCCCGCGGAACACTTCATTGGTTCGACCTGTGCGGCGACCGCACGGTCCGAGCGATACGGTTATTTAAGGACGTATCGGGCTGGACGCCGCACTACACTGGTTCAGGCAACGATGCCAGTTATGAACCGCTGTGTTTTGGCGAAACATATTTCCCCGGCTTCGAACATGAATATATGATGGATGTGATCCTGTTAGACATTGAAGGGACAACAACCCCGATCGATTTCGTCCACAAAACCCTCTTCCCATTCTCGAAGATCAGGATCGGCGATTTTGTCCGCGATAATTTCGTTAGCATTCGCCGGGAAATTGATCAACTTGCAACGGAACACGCCGCAGACGGACACTATGCCGATCAGCTCGACGTGGACTCCGCCGAATCCGTTGGGGCATTCCTGCGTTACCTTATCGAAGCTGACCGCAAATCAACGCCTTTGAAAACGATCCAGGGAAAGATCTGGCAGGGTGGTTACGAATCAGGTGAGCTTTTATCTAAGGTTTTTACCGATGTCCCGCCGGCTCTGGAACAATGGAAAACTGAAGGAAAAAATATGGCGATCTATTCTTCGGGAAGCATTTTGGCACAGAAACTCCTTTTTCGATATACAGATCACGGCGACTTGACTCCATTTATCGGAGCTTATTTTGATACTCACATAGGCGGAAAACGAGAGTCGACGAGCTACACGAAAATCGCAGAGGAGGTGGGATCCGTCCCCGCGAAAGTGTTGTTTATTTCAGATATAATCGAAGAACTCAACGCCGCCCACTGTGCCGGCATGCGCACCCAACTCATCATACGGCCGGGCAATGCCCTGTTCGCTGAACCGCCCGGTTTCAAATCGATCAGGAGCTTTGAAGAAATTTCTTTGTTCAACTAATTTGACGGACCTAAAAGGGGCCGTCGGTTCAAGTTAGACGCTATCGTACTTATTTGGGTGATCACTCTTTTCACGGTGAATAACGGCGTCCTCGGAAAACGTAAAGTCATAGGGATTGGCGGTCGGGATCGGATTGATTTCCGGGTCCATGGATGTGCATGTAAGGGCCAAGTTGTGGAATTTTGGGTTGATAAGCACCGGAGGCCGCGCCGCGCCGTCCAATTGCAAGATGAGTCCTTCCCCAGGCACAAACTTCATCGATTCACGCACGTCGCTCGGTTGCCACGTTGAACCGGGGTCGAACGGGAAGTATTGCACCTCGATCTGCCACTTGCCGCCCTGGATCGCGAGCACGAGCGTATTTCCAAAGGCCACGGGATAGATTCCGTCGGAATTATCAGAACCGGAAATGATGAACCGTTGACTGAAATGGGAATTGACTAGACCAAGGACAACGTGCCACGGCCCATAAAATGTTGTTGCCATCACCCTGCTCCTCTCCTGATTTTCATTTCACCGTAATGAAGGCGGTTCGGCTGTCCCGCCGGTGGACCTTGTTCAGTGTTCGCGTAACGTAGAAGTTGATTGAATGCGTTCCTCGCTCGGTGACCAAGAAATGATGAGTTCCGGCGAGAGGAATTGTATTGATCACGGTAGAACCCCCTGCAGGTCGCCCGATCAGAATGCTGACGCGGCTGTCGGGAGGATTGTCCAAGCAATTCCAACTGATCGTTACCTTCTCACCGATCGATGCCGCGGTACGATCAACCGCGAAACCCTGAATCCTTGGCTGCACCACTTCCAGGCCGGTGTACCGGGTAAATTCGCTGCTGAATCCGTCTCGACGACCATTGTCTGTTATACGGCTCAGAGCCGAGCGCCAAGTTCCCAATGCGCCTCCCGGGGCGAATGCGCTGTCACCATATCTGTGTTCAACATCGGCCATCGTGTAGTCGTTGTGTTGGCCCCAATGGAGCAGCCCATTGATGTTGGGATTGCGCGCCAGCGTCGCGGCGTAGTCGACAAGCGCCTGGCCGCCGCTTACATCTCTGAGACACGCAACTTCGACGGCGCATGTCACATGATGCTTCTGCATACCGATCAAAGCGCGGGACGGACGCATGAATCGAAGCGACGCATAGCCCGCGAAGGCGAGACCTCTGAACTCCTGCATGATCTCGTAAGCGATCAATGCATCAACGAATGTGATCAGCCGGTCATCGACGGCGTCGAAGAAAACTTCGACGGAATCAACGTTGACCTCGCAGCTAATGTTAAGGTAATCCTTCCGATCCATCATCGCGTAACTGATGGCGTCGAAATCGTGTTCTTCCTGTTGGGATTCAAACGCCTTATAGACGATCAGCTGCCAGATGAACAGGCCCGCTGCCCGCTTTAACGGGTCCTTCTCGTCGGGGTCGAGCAGTTCGTTTTTGATGCCTTCCATGAACTCACCGAATCGGTCATCCGCGTCAAGTTCATCCAATATCTTCTTCAGGATAATTAGAAACGCCAGAAACGCGGGAAACAATAATGCCAGGCCAACGCCGCCGGCGACAGCAACCCCCGCCATTCCAACACCTATCACTGCACCATTTTTAGCAACAAACTCCTGGATCTCGTCGATCACGGCAATCAGAATCCCTTTGAGGAAACTGGCATTCGCGCAAGCTTGTTCGAGCATGCCGGGATCGGCTGCTTGTCCCGGATTGTCAGGATCCGGGCTATAGCCGTGCGTGCGCCCAGCTTTGGCGAAGAGCGGTGCCTGTATCCGCTGATCAAATGCGTTCTCAATGGCACCGACGCGTTCTTTCCGACCAGGAGGGTCCATAACGGGGACGGCCGATCCATTCCACCGTTTGGTAATACCGGCCAGGTTCCTCTGGAAGTTATGGTGAGGCGTAAGACAAACCGCGACTTGAAGGAAACGCGAGTGTAACGAACCCAGAATCGGGTCCGTGTATAGCGGCCCATTCAAGTCTTTGATCATATCCTTGATGTCCTGCCAGATGCTAAGACGTCGTTGCTCGTGCAGCATATATTGCGAGACAGCCCGCAAGACCACCGAATAGATGATTCCGAACCGGCCGGCTGAGACCAGCACAGCATCAAAAACTGAGTTGTCACGGATAACCTCGAAGTTACCTGGACCTGCGAACTCTGGTGTGTCGTACAATTCAGCCAGTTTCTCAAAGTCAACTATAGGGGTATCTTCGAGTACGTGTGCGGGTGAAGGCTCAATCCAATAATGCCGGCCACCGTCGGCCACCAGGTGCAGCGCGACGACAGAGTCTGGTATGGGCGGTAGGGTGAAGTCACCACCATGAGTTCCGGTATTGAGCGCGCCGACAACGGTTTGGCCGCCAGCGCCGCCCAGCGTTTGAAATGCCCAGGATCGCGCGTACGAGCCATTGTTGAAGCGGTCGGATATACGTCTTGCAAGGCTGTTCTTATTGCTGAGGTTATCAGGAGTGTCCAATTCGGCGTAAAGTTGAAATATACGCTTCCCTGCCTCGACATGGATGAATGTTTCCGTCGGCGCGAAGTTCTCCCCAAGGGCTTTGAGGTAATTTTCATTCATACACCCCGGAATCACGTCATGCAAAGTCCTACCCATGGCTTGGTGGACGTTTCGCGGATCATTTGTCTCAATAAAAGTATGGTCGCTGATTGCGGCGGGCGACAATGCCCAATGGCTTCCCGCCGCCTTGAAGCGTTGACCTGCCGGGCGTATGCGGCATAACTGAATTAGCTCACCGAGATCTTTTGGGTAAACAATCTCGGGTGCTTTCGGAATGAGGTCGAACCTCGGATCATCGTGCTTTCGGGTCCACGGCTGTAGGGTAACAGAGTCAATTGGCATTTGGAGTTCCTAAGGAAATGATGAGATTCACGGATTCGACCAATCCCACGCTCTTTGAATTTCATCGGGAAGGCCGGCATATTCCCATTTCGCCGTTCGATGAGATCTGACCGAACCGGTCAATCTCACCGCTGACGGAGCTTCCGCTCGCGAATATATTCCACGTCCATGCTCACCACGCCGCCCTTGAATGCGGCAGTATACACCGCCACTACATCGAGACTCATCGAGCTTTCGATCACAAGAAAGCCTTCAAAACCGTGAATAAGATGAAGACCAAACTCCTGAAGCCGGTTACACGAAACTCCCGTGGCCTGATCCGGCTTTAGTTTTTCTTTAATAAATTCCGAGATGATCGGCGTGTCTAGGTTCGTCGAAGTAGAAGCTGCGATCTTCATGCGGAAGCCGGCCGCTCTTGAGTTTGGGTTGTGGATATTGACAACCGTCTCGTATGATCCAGGCGGAAATGATGACGTTTGAGATGTGCCCGGGATAGTGCTTGTGCAAATAAACTTTACAGCGTACTGAAAGCCGTAGCCGGAGGATAGCGATTTCGCAGTCTTCATGTTATTGACCATTTCTTTTCTCCTTCAAACTTGATGTCACCAATTGTCAGGCGGCCGCCATTTCCGAAAGATACTCTTGCCCTTCGACGGTCACGCCTAGCTCCTCAAGGATCCTTGCCTGGTTGTTATAAACGAACTCGTCCCGTGCATTCAGCATACGATCGAGCAGGTGTTTACATTTGGCTTCCATTTCTACGGTATCGACGTTGAACCGGTTGCCGTGTTCGTGCGTGGAAGCCATTTCTTCCACCAAGTGGAACAAAGCTTCATTCGCCTCAGCCGTGATGGCAAGCAACTTACTCTTATAAAATTCGAGTCCACTCAAACCGTAGAATATTCGTTCTGCGACGGCGACTTCGTGCCAGGCCCAATCCAACTGTGGTGAAACGGAGCTCATACCATGGATCCAACCCACGATCTTCAACGTTTCATTGACATTGCGGAATAGTCCGTCGAGGCGCGGATCGAGAAAGTCATAGTCAGGGTCGGTCACATCGCCGCGCAGTCGCCCTTCGAGCCCGAGCTGCGTCTTGATCGCTGTGCCGTCGTACGGAAGCATTCGGCAGAAGGTCGCAGCAACTGAACCGTCACCGGCGATTCGGCGAAGAAAGCCGATGTTCTCCCGAATGGAATTGAAACTGGATGATGGATCGAAAAGCATGAACCCGTATTGATATTTGAGATCGATGCTTTTTAGGGTCTCGACGGCCGTAATGTTTTGCTCTACGGTAAGCCCTTTATTTAGCACACTCAAGCCTTCCTCGCTTCCCGATTCGAGCCCCATATAGACCATATAAAGGCCCGCATCGCGAAGCGTGCTGAAGAGTTCCGCTTCGATAACATCCGCCCGGGCGTTGATCTTCCATATCACCCGCCCGACGAGATCACGCTTGTAGAGCTGATCAACAAGATCGAGCGTCCAACGGCGCCAAACGGGCCCTACGATCGGGAAGTCGTCGTCCTGGAAGAGAAAGATCCGGGCACCGCGATCGTCGTACAGCATCCTCATTTCGTCCACGACGTTCACGGTCTTTCGCAGTCGCACGATCTTGCCGGGTACTGCGCGATAAAAGGTGTGAATCGAACAAAACGAACACGTTCGTGAACAGCCGCGGCTCGCAATTAGCGGGATGATGTCGCACCCGAGTACCGACATTGGGCGAAATTCGCGATCCGGCAGCGGCAGTGAGTCAAGGTTTTCAACCAAAGGACGCAGATCGTTCGCAATTACACCGGCCGTAGGGTCGCGATATGCCAATCCCTTCAAATCTTTCCAGTCGTTTCCGCTGCTTATACGACTGACGAGTTCAAGCAACGTAATTTCACCTTCGAAACGCACCACACTATCCAGCTGCGGAGCAAGTTCAAGTGTGTGGTCGTAGCTTAGACTCGGAAAGTGTCCACCCATCGTGAAGTGACAATCGACCCCGTTCTCCCGCAAATATTCCATTAAGCTCTTGAATTTGTTTATATAGAATTGAAAGATTAGAGAGAAACCAACAAGGACTGGATCAAGCGCCCGAATTGCCTGAAGGATCAGAGCAGGATCCTGTTCAAAATCGAGCACCTTTACATCGTAGCCGGCCTCCCTTAGAACGGCGGCCAAGTAGCCGATCCCGAGGTTTCCCTGATTCTGAAAACCGATCAATATAACCGGTCGGCCCATCTCAAGCGGACGCTTGCTCATAAGCGGCGTGCTTTCTAATATCGGCAAGTCGCGCATAGGTACCTCCCGCCACTTTTTGTGGCGAATAGACGTGACATGAGATCGGACCAGCCCTGAATGAGGGCTTGGTCCGGAAGTTATTGATGTTAGAATTTTGCTTTCTTCAATAACGCCGTGGCGGCTTCCGCTGCTTTTAAGTCGGCGCCAAGATGTGCCCGATGCCGATCCAGGCTAATGACCGCCAGATCGCGAAGAACACTTTGATCGAGCAGCTCGAAGAGCCATGGCGGAACCGGATCGTAATGCGGCATTGGCCGAAACTTTAACAACTCGTTAAGTCGGAATTCGTTTCCCATAAAATTACTCCTTTCTCTTTAGATAATCGGTCAGATATTGCTGATGCGGGCAAAGCGCCTACGTGGCAACGTAATGGTGATTTCGGCGAAACGTTTATTCATCCGGAAGGTTAGCCTGGAGCTCTGTAAACGAAAATCAATGTTTCCGCGTTCGGACACTAACCAAAAAAGCGAATTCCGGTCAACATACCGGTCTCGAACAAATAAACATCGTTTATCCAGTGGTCGCATATACTATTAGAACCCGGGCTAAAATGCAAGAAAAATTTTTGGTGGCCCCGCACTGTTACTAGAAACGTATATCGTGACCGTTATTTTTTGATACTCTCGAGATATGAAAGAAATTGCGACATTAGCGGCAGGATGTTTTTGGTGTGTCGAAGCGATTTTCGATGATCTGAGAGGCGTCGAGGATGTCGTCTCGGGGTATTCAGGCGGCCACAAGGAAAACCCGAGTTATCCGGAGGTCTGTATGGAAACTACGGGCCATGCCGAAGTTGTACAGATCAAGTTCGATCCCGAATCACTCTCCTACGAAGACCTTCTCCGAGTTTTCTTTACGGTTCACGACCCGACAACGTTGAATCGTCAGGGCAATGACATCGGAACTTCGTATCGGTCGGCGATCTTCTTTCATTCGCCTAAGCAAATGCGTGCTGCAGAACAAATAATTGACGAGATCACGGCCGAAGGGCTCTACGATAACCCCATCGTGACGGAAGTTACGGAATTTAGCCGGTTCTGGCCAGCCGAAGACTACCACAATGACTACTTTGCAAATAACCCGAATCAGCCTTATTGTATCTCGGTCGTAGCCCCCAAAGTTGCCAAATTTCGAAAAACATTTATTGACCGATTAAGATCGTAACGGTTTTCGAACAACCTCGAATCCAGGGGTGCGCGATTCACTTTTATAGCTTACCGAGCAGCATAAGAACACCGATAATGATAAAGGCAGCTGCCACGATCCGCTGAAGCCACTCCGTTGGGACATATTGACTAAGTACGCCTCCGACGAGAACACCGAGCAATGAAACGAGCACGAGAGCCAGACTGGCGCCGACAAAGACGGCCAGCTTGGAATCAGTTTTCGCGGTCATCGTGATAACGGCGAGTTGGGTTTTGTCACCGAGCTCGGCCAGAAACATCGTAAGAAAAGCGGTTCCAAATATTTTCCAGTCCATATCTTTTACTTTAAGCGAGATTGGGCGCTCGCAACAATCTCCGCATGGTCGAAGGTAAAAATCGGGCAGTCATTTAGGGAATACTTTTGATCCGGCTTTAAATCTGTTCGAAAGGTTTCGCGCTGTTTCTGGGGTTGCATGCTGCAAACCACCCAACACGCCTTTGGCACGATTACTTGCATCTTCAGACAATTTACTTCAGAATTCGCAAAATGAGCTCGGATGTCTTTTATTTTTGACGGCAGCTTGCCATCTCCGCAGAACAAGAACTATTGATTATGAGTAAATCCCTCTTTCGCACTAAGTCCATCGCCCAAATACAGGCCGACGCCTCGGCGGGCCTTTCCGATCACGCTCAAGATGATATCGGGGGCGAGGGCGGCGGTCTTCGACGAACACTGGGCCTGTTTGATCTAACGCTGATGGGAATTGCAGCTATCATCGGCGCTGGAATCTTCGCAATGATTGGCAAAGCGTCGTTCAACGGAGGTCCAGCGGTCGCGCTTCTATTCGTTTTCACGGCTACCGCGTGTGCATTTTCTGCCCTTTGCTATGCAGAGTTCGCTTCGCGGATCCCCGTAGCCGGGTCGGCCTACACTTACGCTTACGCCTCGATGGGTGAGTTCATCGCATGGATCATAGGCTGGGATCTTATCGTCGAATATGCGATCGGCAATATAGCGGTTGCCATCTCCTGGAGCGATTATTTTACAGGATTGCTTAAGGGATACGGGATCAATTTCCCGTCGCAGTTCTCGATGGATTTTTTGACGGCTAGCCGAGGATATGCGGCCGTGGAAGAAGCCGTTGCCGGCGGTGCCGGCCTTAATGCCTTGACAGCCGCTTGCTCAAATGCCGATGCCGCGGTCAGCTGCGGACAGCTCGAGGCACACGCTGCATGGGCCAACGCCCCTACGATTGCCGGCATTCCGATCGTCGCTGATATACCGGCGCTTCTGATCACACTGCTCATTACCAGCCTCGTTTACATCGGCATCCGCGAATCGAAATTTGCCTCGAACATAATGACCGTGCTAAAGATCGGCATTATTTTGCTCGTGATCTTCCTCGGTCTTAATTACGTAAATCCGGACAATTGGTCGCCGTTTGCACCGAACGGTATCTCCGGAGTACTAAAGGGCGTTTCGGCCGTGTTCTTTGCTTATATAGGTTTTGATGCCCTTTCAACAACGGCTGAGGAGTGTAAGAATCCCCATCGCGATCTGCCGCTCGCGATGATCTTTTCGCTCATTATCTGTACCGTGCTGTACATCGCGGTCGCTTTGGTCTTGACCGGTATGGTCAGCTACACGCAACTCAACGTCGGCGATCCGCTGGCATTCGTTTTCGGACCCGAAGGCGCAAACTTGCCGTGGGTTGCCGGCATTATCGCAGTAAGCGCGGTCATAGCGCTCGCCACCGTGTTTCTCGTGTTTCAGATCGGGCAGCCGCGCCTGTGGATGGCGATGAGCCGTGACGGGCTTCTGCCGAAGATATTCTCCTCGATCCACCCAAAGTTTCACACTCCGTGGTTTGCGACGATCATAACTGGACTTGTAGTGGCTATCCCGGCGCTGTTCATGAACCTGACCGAGGTGACCGATCTCGCAAGTATCGGGACGCTGTTCGCATTTGTCGTAGTATGCGCGGGGGTTTTATTCAAGGATAAGGAATTTGCCGGTCAAAAACGATACGTGCCATATATCAGTTCGCAGGTGATCTTTCCGGCATTGCTGACCGTTATCCTGGGAACTATTTACTACTTCAACCCGACGTTCTTGAGCGATTTTCTGACTCTTGACGCGGCTGAGGGTGAAACGCTACTCGGGGCATTCTCGCACAAGGTGCCGATGATCTTTTTTATTCTGATCGCCGCACTTTTACTAATATTGTCGGTAACGAAAAAGCTTTCGTTGATACCTGTTTTGGGCCTTCTCTCGTGCCTTTATTTGATGACCGAACTCGGCGTCACGAATTGGATGCGGTTCGGGATATGGCTGCTCGCAGGACTCGTCATCTATTTCGTTTACGGCTACAAGAACAGCAAGCTTCATCAGCGGGAATCTGCCGAAAGGTTAGCAGGCTAAACCCGACTAAATTGTCAATCTTCGAACTTGAGCTCTTCAATGATCTCGTTCATGTACTTGCGTCCGAGTTCGAGGTCATCGGGCTTGAGCGAAATGGCTCCGACCACGGCGTGTCCTCCACCGCCGTACCGCTCACATATTTCGGCAATGTTGTGCCTACGGGGCCTCGGGGCCCATGGGTTCGACCCTATTGATATCTTTGTTCGGAACGCGCTTTGACTTAGCGAAACGGTATAGGTCGTTTCCGGATAGAAATAATATGGGATGAACTTATTGTATCCCTCGATTCCTGTACCGGTCAGATCGAAACTGACAACTCCACGATCAGATATAGACGCGTCCTTAATGATCTCTACCGTGTTCCAATGCTGCTCGAGCATCGGCACAAGTTTCGCCTGAATTTCGTCACTATTTACAACCTCATCCAAAGACGATTCCGTAAGATAATTGATGATCTTCTCTACAAAAACGGGGTCCTTTTCAACCTCGATCACTTGCATCAGCTTCAATGCCGGTGAGCGGAGTTCGACACACTGGGCCGGCGATTCGTAAAACGCCCCATCAATTATGTGTGCCCAGGTGATCAATTCCGCCAATGAATCGTCTTCGAAATCGAATTTGTCCTTCACGATCCGGGCAATGAATTCGGCACAGGAACTGCTCTTGGTATCGAGAAATTTCTTGCCGCTATTGTCGCGGAGGAAATGCTGTTCGTCGGCTTTGGAAAGAAACGCCGACTGATGGTGGTCGAACCACCAGGTTAGACGCTCGTCCGCACAATACTTGAAATCGACGATCGCGTTCTCATCACCGTCGAACTGTTCTGGATCAAATGCGTTACCCGCTCTATGCATTGTCGGCGTATATCCGATCTCAGCTGCAGCATCGATTTTGGCTCGATAAAACTTGGTGAAGATCGCCGCTGACGAAACGCCGTCGAAGCAATTCCCGTGATAAAGTATCCGTAGTTTCATAGTGATCTATTAGCCCGCAGGGCAAAACATTCTAGGTTAGATGCCGTAACGGCATACGTCAAGGAAGCAGCAATGAACATACGAATAGCGGACGCTGGCGACATTCGGCCGCTAATAGAATTCAATCGGTTGATGGCGATGGAGACGGAGGGGAAAGCGCTTGACACAGGGACGCTCCGGCGAGGAGTTTCATCCGTATTCGAGGACGATCGGAAGGGCTTCTACGTTGTTGCCGAAGAAGGTGCAGCGATCATCGCCGGCCTAATGATCACATACGAATGGAGCGATTGGAGAAATGCGTGGTTTTGGTGGATACAAAGCGTCTATGTTATTCCGGAACACCGTGGCCGCAGGGTCTATACTGCACTTTATGATTTCGTTAAGGTATTGGCTTCTGCAAAAAACGTTTGCGGATTCCGTCTATATGTTGAGCGTGAAAATCGCCGTGCTCAGAAGATCTATGAAAAAGTTGGGATGACTCCGTCGCATTATCTAATGTACGAGGAGAAAAAAGAAAGCCGGGACCCTCTTTGAGAGAGAACCCCGGCATACTCTATGAAAATCAGCCAACGAAAGCTATCTGGGACATGAGATTAGATGTAGATTTTTGTTCACCCTATAAAGTTAAGATATGAAAGACTTCCGTTATCTGATTTTCAAAGACCATTTGAATATTCTAGTGAGTCGTCCTGATCGTTCACCCTAATTGAAAATCAGTCCGTTCGGGCGATTTCAAGAAGAGGCCGACGGAGCTCCTTCGTGCCCACATACGAAAAAACTTCCCCTTAACCGACCTCTTCTATTCAACACATCGGATCAACAAATTTGACGCTTCACCCTGTTTGATCTGCGTTGCCGCACTTCCCTTGTTCGATCAACAAAGCGCCAGCGGTTGTCCTTCCGTGTTTCATCATGAAACCTACCGTCGGTCTCTTTCTTGCAAGTGGTGTGCCACCATTCATTAAATGTCATTCACCGTCAAAGTGTTGATTTTTCGGGCACTCCTCAAAATCAATCGATCAGTACATATGTATTCCTTTAATACACCAGTCGAGTCGCTAAGGTTATTGTGTCCTAATTCGGTTCATTGAGAAGTGAAAGCCAGTATGCTCTAATCTGGAAGGTGGCACGAATAAGCGAGCAAGAATTTGAGCGAATCCATAGTGGAATTCTTCACGATCGTGAAGATATAATTAGACACAATCCGATCGGTACTCGGGAAGAAACCCTGCTATGGATGCTCTTGAGCTGCTTGATCAGCTACCTTAGCCTGTCTGAACTCGAAACGCCGTGTTTTCCCGGCAAACCGACAGCCGAGACCTATCGAAATGCAATCGAATCTATCTTGTTGAAGCAAAGATCAGAGGCGTTTGACGCCGGGAAATATCTCGACATGTTTGCGAGAATATGAAATGCAGGCAGCCGCGAAAACCCAAACTCGTTCGCCAATTCGTTACTAGAATTCTATGATCATCGAAACATTCGTTCTGACAGCTTTTCGGCAAAATACCCGCGTGGTCGCTTGCGATAGTACGAAAAGAGCAATATGTATCGATCCCGGAGACGGATCGCCTAATATCGCCAAATTCATTAGGGCGAATGGCCTTATGCTGCAGGCGATCGCGCTCACGCACGGACATCTGGATCACGTTGGCGGAACAACGGCACTTTACCAGGAGTTTCCGCAAACAGAGATCATACTCCACAAGGACGACGAAGACTTATATTACGGCCTGCAGACACAGCCGTTGTTTCTAGGCATTCAGCCTCATCAATTTAAGACCCTCGGCTTTGATTACGAACAACCCCCGAAACTGACACGGAATTGGTCGCACGGAGAAACGTACGCCGTTGGTGATCTGCGGTTCAAAGTGCTGCATTGTCCGGGTCACACGCGCGGTCATGTTGTTCTAGCCGAAGAAAATGAGGCGAAAATTTTCGTTGGTGACTGCGTATTCCTGGGTTCGATCGGGCGGACCGATCTTCCCGGAGGAGATCAACAGCAACTTCTCGATTCGATCGCCAGCAATATCCTCTCGCTTGGTGACGAATTTACCGTATACTCGGGGCATGGACCCGAAACCACGGTCGGGAGTGAACGTACCACAAACCCTTTCTTGACAGGCGTTTATCCGATGGGAAAGGGCAAATATATATAAGGAGCCGGATGATGGGTAAATTGATATGGATCTTTGGTGTGACCGCTTTATTTGCCGGGCAGATATTAGCGCATGGAAATAACACTCATTTCGCATACAAGCAGGACGTTACGGTAAGAACGACGAAGGTCAACGGCAACGTCTATATGCTGCAAGGCCGCGGAGGCAATATCGGCGCTCTCGCAGGAACTGAAGGGATACTAATCGTCGATGACGATTATAAAGCCGTGGGCGAAAAGCTAGCCGCCGCTTTAAAGGTGCTTGGTTCAGAAAAACCGCGATTTATCTTGAACACACATTGGCATGGAGACCACACCGAAGGCAACCAGTTTTTCGGCAAAGATTCGATCATCGTTGCCCACCTAAACGTCAGAAAACGATTGATGGACCCGCCGGTTCTCTTTGGCAACCGCACTCCCGCCTATCCGTCCTTCGCCCTTCCGATCATCACGTATACCGAAAGTATGTCGCTCCATATCAACGGCGAGGACGTTCGATTAGTGCATTTTCCGAACAGCCATACCGACGGCGACACGGTTGTCTTTTTTAAGAATGCCAACGTTGTGCATTTCGGCGACCAGTATTTTAACGGCTCGTTCCCGTTCGTCGATCTGGACAGCGGCGGAAGTGTGCAAGGTTTGATCAACAATATCGGGATGCTCATCAAAGAAATATCGCCGGACGCTAAGCTTATTCCGGGGCATGGACCGTTGGCGACGCTCGATGATCTGAAGGCGTACCACTCTGCGCTTAGCGAATCGTCGAAGATCGTCCAGAATTCGATGCGAAAGAAACGAACGCTTGAAGAGATAAAAAAAGCTGGCTTGCCGGAGAAATTTAAGTCCTGGGGCGAAGGATTTATTAATACGGATAGCTGGATCGAGACGATCTATAGGAGTGCGGCATCGCCTCGTTAGTGCCCGTTCTTCTACGCGTGAGCGAACTCAGACCGATATTTGGCTCGAGGCGGTCTACAAAAGTGCGGCATCATCTCAATAGCGGATTTCTCCAACGCTAAGCTATGCGACCGTAACGTCGTTTGACAGATAAACGTCCTGGATCGAATTCAACAGTCCAACGCCTTCGTTCATTGGCCGCTGGAAGGCTTTTCGTCCCGAGATCAATCCGGTGCCGCCACCGCGTTTATTTATAACTGCTGTACGAACAGCATCCGCCAAATCACTTTCTCCCTTAGATTCCCCGCCGGAATTTATCAATCCGGAGCGTCCCATGTAACAATTAGCCACTTGATACCGGACAAGGTCGATCGGGTTGTCGGTCGTCAATTCCTCGTATACCTTCTTGCTTGTCTTGCCGTAGCTGCTTTCAATATTCAGCTGATTGTAGCCGCCATTTCGCTCGGGAAGCTTTTGTTTGATTATGTCCGCCTGGATCGTAACGCCTAGATGGTTTGCCTGACCGGTTAGATCGGCCGCTGTATGAAAATCGCCCTCAGCAGTTTTGAATTTCGGATTGCGCAGATAGCACCAAAGGATCGTCGCCATCCCGAGTTCGTGCGCGTACGCAAACGCCTCGGACACCTCCGTGATCTGCCGCGTCGACTCTTCGGATCCAAAATAGATCGTAGCTCCCACGGCGACCGCTCCCATATTCCGAGCCTGTTCGATAGTTCCAAACATCACCTGATCGAATTGGTTCGGATATGTCAGAAGTTCATTGTGATTGATCTTTACGATGAACGGGATCTTGTGGGCATACTTTCGTGCAACCGAGCCCAAGACGCCAAAAGTTGAAGCCACGGCGTTGCATCCGCCTTCGATCGCAAGTTTTACAATGTTTTCCGGATCGAAATACTGCGGATTCGGCGCAAAACTAGCACCGCCGGAATGTTCGATGCCCTGATCTACAGGTAGTATAGAAACATACCCGCTGCCGCCGAGCCTCCCGTTATCAAAAAGCGTCTGCATACTTCGCAGGACAGCTGGGCTACGGTCCGATTGAGCAGTGACACGGTCAACGAAATCGCCGCCCGGCAAATGAAGATCTTCCTTCGGGATCGTTCGAGAAACGTGTCCTAGCAGCGCCTCGGCATCGGCACCCAACAATTCCTGTATCTTACTGAAATCAACAGCCATAAAAGTCTCCTGATAAATTAATGAAATATTAAAGCTTAGTGAATTTTGCGGGAATTATAGCATATTAGCCGCACATGGCGGGTCCGACAAGATCGCGAGTTACGTCCCTTAGTGTTAACGTTCATTAACGCTTTAACTTTCTGAAAGGATGACCCTGAGTTCCGGATTTCCGTCGTTGATGAATACTTCAATATTATTCTCATCGCCAATTTTGCCCTGCAACATCGCTTCGGACAACTCATCCTCGACATATTTTTGCAATGCCCGCTTGAGCGGCCGCGCCCCGTAAGCCTTGTCGCCGCAGGTCTTATTAATTAGCCATTTCCGTGCGTCGTCCGTCATTGAAACCGTTATTCTTCGGTCGCGCAGCAATTCATTGAGACCCGATAACTGTAGATCGACGATCTGTTCGAGATCGCTGTCGGACAACGAATCGAAAATAATTATCTCGTCTAAACGGTTGATGAATTCGGGCGCAAACGTGGCCCGAACATCCGCGAGGATCTGATCTTCCATCTTTTCACGTGAAGCCATCGCGCCGGACTGAAAACCGAGCTTACCCCGCTTCTGGAGCGCACGGGCCCCGATGTTGGATGTCATAATGAAGATAGCGTTCTTACAGTCGGCCGTAATTCCCTGTCCATCCGTGAGCTGTCCATCTTCAAACACCTGAAGCAGGACATTGAAAATATCGGGGTGCGACTTCTCGATCTCATCGAAAAGGACGATAGAATATGGCGAGCGCCGCAGCCTTTCGGTAAGCTGGCCGCCCTCTTCATGGCCCACATACCCCGGGGGCGAGCCAATGAATTTTGCAACCGAGTGCCGCTCCATATACTCGCTCATATCAAATCGGATGAGCGACCTTTCGCTTCCAAACAGAAACGCGGCAAGGCTGCGGGCTACTTCAGTTTTACCGACCCCGGTCGGCCCAAGAAAAAGAAACGAACCGATCGGTCGATCCGCAACTTTCAGACCGGCACGACTTCGGCGGATGGCTCGCGCGAGAGCTGATATCGCCGGTCTTTGCGATACGATCCGTTTGTGGAGTTCATTTTCGATCTCCAATAGCCGCTGCGTCTCTTCGAGTCGGATGGAAGCAACCGGAATGCCCGTCCATCGGGCGATCACATCCTCGACGTCCTCACGCGTGACTTCAATCATCGTCAGCGAATTTTCGATCAATTCCAATTCGTCGAGGCTTGCAGACTTCTTTTTCGATGAGGCATCGGCGCGATTTTTGCGAACATAACCGAGTTTCGCGCGGGAGCCGGCCTCATCCAAAACGTCGATTGCCTTGTCTGGAAGAAAGCGATCCGGAATATATCGGCTGGCTTGATAAACGGCCGCGTGAAGAGCGTTCTTCGCATAGCGGACCTGATGGAACACCTCGTACCGTTCAACAATGCCTTCGACTATCCGCAAGGCCTCGGCCTCATCAGGCGGTTCGACCTTAACTACTTGAAAACGTCGCTCGAGTGCCCTATCTTTCGCGATCGTCTTTCGGTATTCGGCGGGCGTTGTAGCGCCGATACAATGGATCTCACCTCGCGAAAGCGCTGGTTTCAGAATATTTGCCGCATCGAGCGAACCCTCCGCCGATCCGGCCCCGACAAGGGCGTGGAGCTCATCAATGAAGATGATGGTGTCGTCATTTTCCTGAAGCTCGGTGATTATCTTCTTAAGCCTTTCTTCGAACTGGCCGCGATATTTCGTTCCGGCCACGACAAGCGAAAGATCAAGCGCTAGAAGCCGTTTGCTTTCAAGGAATGGCGGTACGCGTTTGTCAACGATCCGCTTCGCAAGCCCCTCGACGATGGCCGTCTTACCTACCCCAGATTCACCGATCAAGACGGCGTTATTTTTGTTTCTGCGGCAAAGGATATCGACAAGGCGTTCTGTTTCATCTTCGCGTCCGATCAAGGGATCGACCTTTCCGCTAGCAGCAACCTTCGTAAGGTCGCGGGCAAACTCGTTTAGCGCGGGTGTGCCGCGCTCGCCAACTTTGTAGATCGACGGTTCTGCGATCCCGCGTCGATCCAAAAGTTCACCTCGAACGTCTTCGAGTCGAAGGCCATGATCATGCAAAATTTCGGACACCGGCGATCGTTCGGCTCTGAGTAGTGCAAGGAGAAGATGCTCGGGGCAAATTTGTTGGCTGCGCAGCGTGCGGCTTTCTTCAGAAGCAAAAAGAAGGACCGATCTTGCTTCCGCCGAAAGGACTAGATCTGAATTTTGGGGAGTTCGGTCTCGTACGACCATATGCTCCTCGACAGAACGCCTGACGGCGTCGACAGATAGGTTCTGCTTGGAGCTTGCGCATCTGACGGCGATCGCCTTATCTTCACGAAGCAACCCGAGTAGGATGTGTTCCGGCAGGATCGCAGGTGAGCCGTACTGCAACGCCTCATAGCGGGCGAAAAAAATAACTCGGCGGGATCTTTCGGTGTAGCGTTCGAACATATGGACGTACCGCTTCCAATCTGCTCCTCTTCCTATTATAACGAAAGCACACGCAACACCAACTGTCTATCGATCCTAATTGATCAGGGGTGAGCGTGTATCGTCTTTGATCGGGTTGTCATCCGGAAGCTCTTTGACCAATGCCTGGCTTCTATTTGTAACGCCGCGCAGAATTTTTCCGGCCGGGGCCAGCTCCACGTGTGATGACAAAACGCGAGATATCCGCATTGGCAGCAACATCGGCGCGACCTTGGCGATCGAATTGGCGAGCGAAGCAATGTCACCGCCGCCAGACCAATGTTCGCGAACGACCGATTCATCGGTTCGATTGATCAAGCGCAGAAGCGTGAGGGCCACTACATATATGTCATCCACCTGTCCAATGAAAGGCAACACATCCGGAATGAAATCCAACGGACTGATCACGTATACTATCGCCCCGAGAAATAGCGCCTTGTCCGCGGTCGATACTCGGCTGTCTTTTAACAGTTTCCCGAGTAATTTGACCAGATTCGGCAGGAACATTAGAAAATTGCCCATTCGACCCTTCATGGCCCGTCGCTCGCGGCGACTTGGTTTCGAATTCGGCTCAGGTATTCCGGTCATATGTTTTCTCCACTCCGATTTTCCTAAGTCTAGAAAATCGCTCACGTTTGAGCAAGTACCACGAAAAAAAGTTGTATGGTAAATTCAATGGACGCGGCCGCCATTTGGATCTGCGTTCAGTCAAAAGAGAAAATGATCCTACAAAACATCAGAAATCGGGCCGCATCCGATCTTCAACACATCCTGCTTCCGGAAGGCGAGGACATTCGTACCATCGCGGCCGCTGAAAAATGCGTTCGTGACCGTATCTCAAAGATCACACTGATCGGAAACGAAGAAAAGATACGCGAACTTGCCAGCACGTCGAACATCAACCTGAATGGCACTGAGATCCTCGATCATCGTAAGTCACCCGATTTTGGCAAAATGGCGACGCTCTATCATCAATTGCGGCGAGCGAAAGGCACGACGCTTGAGGAAGCGGAAGAGGCCGTAAAAGACCCGCTATATTTTGGCGACCTGCTCGTCCGCGAAGGGAAGGCCGATGGGTCCGTTGCCGGGGCAACGAACACGACTGCGCATACGGTTGCTGCTGCCTTACGATGCATCGGCGTTCGTGAAGGACTTAAGATCGTCTCAAGCTTTTTCCTGATGGTTGTGCCCGACATTAAATATGGCGAAAAGGGGGCAATGATCTATGCCGATTGCGGTGTTGTGATCAACCCAGACGCCGACGAACTTGCGGAGATCGCCATCGAGTCAGCCGATTCTTGCCGAGCGCTTCTGCAAGTTGATCCAAGGGTTGCCATGCTTTCTTTCTCAACAAAGGGAAGTGCGAAGCACAGCCTGGTCGACAAGGTAATTGAAGCAACAAAGACAGTGCGCGCGAGGATGCCGGAACTTGCGATCGACGGTGAACTGCAGGCAGACGCGGCACTTTTGCGATCGGTTGCTGATTCGAAAGCACCCGGTTCCCCGGTTGCCGGAAAGGCAAACGTACTTATATTCCCTGATCTGAACGCCGGGAACATCGCCTACAAACTCACCGAACGCCTTACAGGTGGAACCGCCATCGGCCCGATCCTTCAAGGGCTCGATCGACCCTGCAACGACCTCTCGCGTGGCTGCAAGGCCGAAGACATCGTCGACGCCGTCGCCATCACCGCCGTTCAGTCGCAGGCCAGAAAGATTCGATGAATTAATACCGGGAAAACAAAATTTCGCTGTCTATTTGAACAATTAAAATTTGAATATTCAGCCTTTCAACGGCTATTCCGACCGCTGGTCGGGCAAAAACGCAGCGATCCGCAGTGGCCCGCCGCTTCCGCCTTTTATCTTCATCGGCAGTGCGAAAATGTGAAATCCCGCAGCTGGCAATTTGTCGAGATTTGCGACATTTTCGAACGCCGGAATGTTAGCCGTCATTAACGCGACATGAGCGCCAAAATCGGCCGACTGGCCATGATCAATGCTTGCCGTGTCGATGCCGATCGCTTTGATCTTCCGGTTCGCGACCAGCCACTTTGCGGCTTCAGGATCGAGACCGGGGAAATGCAGTTCCTTGACTGCGTCGTCGCCTCTTCGATCTGTTCCGAGATACTGGTTTTTGTCTGGCCAATACCGTGAGAATCCGGTTTGGAAAAGTACTATAGACCATTCGGGAAGTTTGCCATTCACGGCTTCCCAGTCTTGGATGTCACGGACCGTTATTAGATAATCGCGATTTGTAAGAGCTTTATCTGAAACATCGACCTTCACGGCGTGACCAATAAGCTGGTCAAGCGCGATCTGATCGACAGTTTTCTTACCCTCGGCAAAATGGACCGGTGCGTCGATGTGGGTTCCGCCGTGCTCGGCTCCGGAGAAATTGTAGGCCGAATAGTAATAACCCTTATCCGTTCTACCTTCCGCGACGGTCGTACGCTCGAATGGTTCCGCAGTAACCCAATAGATCGTCTCATCAGAGAACTCGTGAGTCAGATCGACCCATTTACCGGATGGAAAAGAGTTGGGTGTCGTGCAGGCATTGAACAAAACGATGACGACGATGAGAAATTGAAATCGGCTTTTCATAGTTCTTAAACGATCGGTTCTAAGGCCGTGCCGCATTTGCTTTCGCCAACGGGCGTCGTTTTTGCAGGTCGAACGAGTCGCCAGCTTTTACAAGGTGGATCAGCAATGCGCCATTGCGGTCTTTCGCGTCGACAAACATTACCTGCGTCTCGCCGATCACGTCGGCTATCCGGTTATTTTCAACCATTAGCACCGTATCCTCGTCAATACCCACGCCGAGCTTTGACGGGTGCTTCATTACCAATCCGAAAAGGCGATTCTCGCGCTGCCGCTGAATAAAGTGCTGATCGAGAATCGTACCGGGAAGAAGCCCGACACCGGGCCGAGTCCCAACCTTTGAACCGTCAATAATTTTTAGATCAGCTTCACCGGTGATCATAGGGTCAGACATAACGGCGGTCCCGGCGCTTGTTCCGCCAATGGGCGTACCCTTTGAATACTTCTCGCGAACGATCTTCAGCAGCTCCGCGTCCTTAAAGACATCCATAATGCGATTTTGATCGCCGCCGGTGAAAAAAATTCCGGTTGCATTCTTCACTTGGTCGATCAGTTTGATTCGTTCATAGGTACCGATCGGTGCGATCGGCGCGTTTTCGATTGACGCGGTCTTGAACGCGGAAAAATCTTCCGTGATAGCTGCGAAGCTTTCGCCTGGAACGCCGCTGGCCCATGTAATAACAAGGATCTTTGCCTTATTGCCACCGGACCAATCTACGAACTTCCTTATTGCCTCGGTCGGGCGCTTGCCGCCGCCGGCAAGCATCAGTCTCTGCTGCGACAAAGCGCTGATCGCTGCACAAAGGACAATAAACGCGATTACAATCGAACGATTCATTTTTCTAACATATTGATAAACATTCATTGTGATTGTTATTGGCGATCAGATTCGCACGGAATCCTAACCGTCGCATCTAAGATCCAATTTTAATATAGTCCGAGCTCACCCGGCGGACGCGTTTTCCAGCGTTTGTGTATCCAAAGCCACTGCTCGGGATAAGCTCGCACGAATTTTTCGAATTCGGCGGTAAACTTTTCGGTCATATCGATAACGTCCCGTTTTCGGTCGCCACTCTGCGTCGGTTCGAGTATCTTGCCATGCAGAACGCGATATCGGTTGGCAGCCTCGTCCCACACAGCACACATCGGTACGATCATTGAGTTGGTCCGTATCGCAAGCATGGCCGCACCCGAGGATGTGCAGGCAGGAACGCCAAAAAATGGCACGAAAACACCTTCCTTCGGATGAGCATTCACATCGGCGAGGATCCCAAGAATACCCCCATGCCGCAATAACTTGCTCGCGGCCATGGCAGCATTCGTTTTATTGATCGGCCGGTTGCCAAACCGCGTACGGAGCGCAACCGTAAGGTCATCGATCAAGGGATTATCGAGCGGCCTTGCGAGATAACTGATCGGTTCATGAAGAGCCGCGTAGGCCAGGACGAACAGCTCCCAATTACCGATATGTCCGGTGGTAATAATTGCGCCGCGCCCCTCGTGTTTTATTTTTTCGTAAGCTTTCAAGATCTGCGGATCGATATCGAACTCTATGATCTTTTCAAGGCTCGCGGGCGTGGTCTTATGAAACTGGCTCATTTCGCCAAGTACGCGCCCGAGGCTTCGAAAGGATCCTTTAACTATTCGTAAACGTTCGCGATTCTCTATCTCGGGAAACGCGATCTCCAGGTTTCGGACGCCGGTTTTGCGAAGGCCGCCGAGAATAGAATACATAACGCCCGCGAACGCAATGCCTATCGAAATCGCGGCCGCACGCGGCAAGACCCCCAGGGCCCCAAGGATTGAACGCACTGCGGCGTATTCTAACCGAGTCTGTAAATTGATCTTTTTTTGCATCGCGCGATGATCGTGAACGACGGGGTGACTCGATCGTATCGGCCGCGCCGCTTTGCCGTATTCACTTAGTGAGTTCGCCCGTCGGTGACTCACTCTCTCCGCTTCGGAGCCACTTGAGAGCAAGATCGCGATCCGAGAAGAACCTCACATGAACCCCGCGGCTCCTGGCGACTGCCTTAAAGAGTTCGCCGAGTTCTTCGACCTCATAACCTTCAAGAAAAAGTGCGAACCAAAGCTGCGGCGCTGCCGTTGAGGCGCGGACACCCGAGCTGACCACTTCAAGCGTACCAACGTCGCTCACTGGAACCTTACCCTCCAAAAGTACCCGGCGGGAATCGTACTTTGCGCAAGCCTCCTTAACGGCTGCCCAAAATTTAACTGAGTTCTCCTCCGTCGCATCGTACTCTGGGGAAAGCAATACGCGAATATGGTCACCTCGATACTCAACATCGAAGACTCCGTGCGAATACTCCATATATGCACCTTGATTCGAACAAAATTAAATCTCTAGCTCCAGACAATTACAATTACAAAACTCTTACAATTCACCGTCGAATTAGATGTTAAGGTTATCACGGTAGCGTACGTTAAGAACGCAAGAAACTTTGAAGAGGGGACTTTTGTGGCACAAATAATTGATTTTAATAACTCGAGCACCGAGCATATAAACTGGAACACGCTCGTTTTTGTCGTTTCGTTTCATATACTGGCAGTTGCATCACTTTTTTTCTTTAGCTGGCAAAACCTGGTGGCCGGATTGATCACCTGGTGGGTCGCGGGCAGTTGGGGCATCGGTCTCGGTTATCATCGTCTGTTGACCCATCGCGGATTCAAGGCCCCAAAGTGGCTTGAATATTTTATGACGGCTTGCGCCACGTTGGCTCTGCAGTCGGGGCCTCTTGCGTGGGTCACTACGCACCGTATTCATCATGCATTCACCGAACAGCCGAAAGATCCGCACAGTCCTCGAAATGGTACCTATTGGGCCCATATTGGATGGATCTTTCGAGGTACGGCTCAGAATCAACCGGAAGCGATGATTCAGCGATATTCTCCGGATCTTGCTAAGGATCCCGTCCATCGATTGCTTAATCGATTTTATTACTTGTCACCCGTGGTCGCAGCTGTTGTGTTGTATGCGATCGGCGGATGGACGATGATCCTGTGGGGGGTCTTCTTGCGTACCGTCATTGGCTGGCATTTTACATGGTTGGTTAATTCGGCCACACATCTTTGGGGCTCGCGACGCTTCGAAACTCGTGACGATTCAAGAAACAATGGCCTGATCGCAGCGGTAACGTTTGGTGAAGGCTGGCACAACAATCATCATGCGTTTCCGCGTTCGGCGCGCCACGGCCTAACATGGAAGGAATTTGACATCAATTGGGTCCAGATCAAAGTCTTGGAAAAGCTTGGGGTCGTGTCAGATGTATATGAGTACGACCTGAATTCGGCTACCGAAGAGCAGGGTAGGCTAGTCGCAGAAGCGGCCTAGTTAGATCATCGTTTTTGATATACGGAAAACGGAAAATGAATTCGCGGGTTTTCATTTTCCGTTTTCCGTTTTACTTTTGAATAACCGATGCGCCGACGGAAGACCGCTATTTTCTTTCTCGTCCTCGGCATCTGCCTAATTGTCCTGGCGGTTGCCCTAAATGTCGGCTGGATCCTTCTTAACCTTACAGAAGTTGCTCTACTCATTCTCGGGATAGTATTTTTCGCCCTTATCATCACCGGTCTTATTCTTAATACGATCTTTCTATTTCGTGAGATCCGCCGAAACGAGCAACACGATGCCTTTCTAAATTCGGTAACTCACGAATTGAAAACCCCGATAGCGTCGATCAAGCTTTATCTGGAAACACTGCGATCTCGCGACGTTGCATCGGAAAAACGCCTCGAATTCTATGACATCATGCTAGCCGACAGCAACCGGCTGCTTTCAACTGTCGAACAGGTTTTGCAGGCGAGCAGCACTCGCGAAAGCAAGCGCATGATGAATATTTCCGACGTCGATGTCGGCCGTCTTCTCGAAGAAACGATCGAGATCACGTCGAAACGTCATCACATACCCGAAAACGCGATCACATTTTTTGATTCGGAGGAGCGGATCACGGTAACTGGCGACTTCGCAGAACTTCAGACCGCATTCGCAAATTTGCTAGATAACGCCGTGAAATACTCGCGTGAATCTCCTGAAATTACGGTTAAACTCGGGGCCTTGTCATCGCTTCGATCGGAGGTTGCCATAACAGACAGCGGTGTCGGAATACTCCCCGGGGATCTGAAACGTATCTTCAAACGCTTTTATCGCGTGCAGTCGGCTTTCGGACCCAAAGGCACCGGCCTTGGCCTTTTTATAGTCCGCGAGATCGTAAAAAAACACGGTGGAAAGATCGAGGCCGAAAGCGACGGTGACGGAAAAGGGAGTACGTTCAGGATCCAACTGCCGAGATCATGAGGTCGAGTTAAAAAGCGAATGGATATTCTTATTGTTGAAGACGAATCTCATTTAGCCGACGGCATCAAATTCAACCTCGAGGCCGAAGGATTCAACGCGACCATCGTCTCCGACGGTGAATCCGCGCTCGCGACCCTGGATCTCAATACCTTTGACGCAGTGGTCCTTGACGTAATGCTTCCCAGGCTCGACGGATTTGAGGTCGTGGCCCGAATGCGCGCGCAAAACGACTATACGCCCGTCCTTATGCTGACCGCGAGGGGCCGTCCTGAAGATGTTTTGCAAGGGTTTGAAGCCGGTACCGACGACTATCTGGCCAAACCCTTCGAATTGGACATATTTTTGGCAAGATTGAAGGGACTGCTTCGCCGAAGCGAATGGTCGCGAAAACCTGGCGGCCCACCGAACCCAATAGGCGTTATCGACATCAACGGCAAGGCGATCGATCTGGACAATCTTGAACTTCGAAGCGGGGGCGAACTGTACCATTTGACGCTTATGGAAGCGAAGCTATTGCGATACTTAATTGACAATGAAGGACTTGCGGTGTCGCGAAAGACGATCTTGGAAAAAGTTTGGAATCTACGCGATGACACTGACACGCGGGCGATCGATAATTTTATCGTTCGGCTGCGAAGGTATCTTGAAGACGCACCGAACGACCCACAAATACTTCAAACTGTTCGGGGCGTCGGTTATAAATTCGTCAAGCCGCCTGAATCGTCGGAATAATTTCGTCGGCCGATGACCTTGATCACATTGCGCCAGTTCTCATGAAGATCAAATCGCCATACCTCGATGTCTGTTTCGATCGACCTGGCAAAAAATTCAACGTCTTGGTGAAAACCTAGTCCGGGACCGACCAGATAGACCAATGCAGGTTTATCGAGGATCTCGCGTTCACCGAATATTTTTGCTTCCTTTAGCTGGCCGCTTCGACGGCGCAGCTCGATCTTTCGCCAATAATCGACGGCCTGGTATACGACCTGCCGGTCCGGCGAGGTCTTTAGTTCAATTATAACCAACCGCCCGTCTCTTCGGATCGCCAAAAGATCGATCTTGTCGTTCGACGCCCGAAACTGGTTGTATATCGGGGCAAGTATCAGATTTGCGTCCAGCGCTTTGATGTTGCGAAGAAGGATCGATTCGAGCCACGATTCAGGAGCTAGCCGATAGTGATCGTGACGCTTGTTTGCGGCATTGCCGCTTCGTTCGGCAGCTAGCTGTTCGACCAGATCGGTAACCCCGTTCCATGTCCCTTCGATGAGTTCCCGACTCTGTCTGTCGACACCGTACCAGGATCGTTCCCTGCCCGAAACCGTCCGCACCCGCGCAAAAGGCAAACCCGCAAATCGAATCGTTTCGCCGTGACGTGTGAATATTGTATCGATCTTTTCGGGCGCAATTGCTCGGATCCGCTCAGCCATTTTGCTCGGCTGCGGATCTTCGGGAAGCACGAGCTTTTTGGACTTTTCCCGCCAAAGATCAATTGTCCGCTTTATCGGCAGTTCCCTGAGCCGCGTATCGGCTCCTCCCTTCCGCACGACCTGATGTATAACTATTGATCGGCGAAACCGTTCCTTCAACAATGCAACAAGCTTCTGGAGATCGGTCGCCGGCCTTTTTTCTGCCACGATCCATAACTTGTCAATTGGATTCTTTTCTCTGGATTCAAGGCGCGCGAGCCACGCAATCGCGGTCGTAAGTAAGGTCTCTGCCGTTACGGAATCCGTGACATCCGCCAGAACCGCAATATGCTCAGATAATGCCGTTCGGATGAAGATGTGAGCAAGTCGCCCGTTATACTTAGCGAGTTTTACGCTGCCTACTTTCGTGCCTGGCCGAACGATTTCTAACATTGCGGCTATTTCGTTCGCCCTTTCAAGACGTGCAAGCAGCAACTCGCCGATAAACTCCGACGACGATGTCCTGGGAACGAACTTTATCTTCTCTCGATTCTTTCCGAACCGGCCCGACACGTCGAGCTCGAGTCCGCCCTCGCATTCCTTGAAATGATTCAACCGCCAATGGTGCGATCCATCATTGTCCAAGAACCCGATAATGATCCTGTCATTATTCCGTTCGAGTTGGATCTCCTCGGATCTGAGCGGAAAAGTCCGGCCGCTGGCACGAACAAGGAGCCACTCTCTTTGCACGTTTATGAGGCCGCAAAGCTCACTGATCGAATCTTCCGTATCTACCATTCGTAATTTTCACAAAAGAATCGCATCATTGCTTCCGACCAATCGGAATAACCCTTTTCTGACGGATGTATTCCATCGGCAAAGAAACCGGTAACCTCAAAGTCAACGGGCTGTCGATAATAGTAAACGCGCGTAAGGCCGCCCGTCAGATCTTTGATGTTCGCATCATGAAGTTTTGATAGCTGCCATAAAAGAAACTTTATCGGGTGTGGGATCGCCGGCGAATCCTTGATCATTGGGCAATTGCTCAAAAAGATAGTGGTCCCCGGGTTCCGTTCCCTGAGTATGCCCAGAAGTGCCGACATATCTTGTCGCCATTTTCGCGGGCTGCTGAGCTTCATCACATCGTTTCCGCCAAGCCCGATCAATATATAGTCAAAATTCCGGCCCGGGATCTTCGGGACTAGTTCGTCGATCGTCCGCCTTGCCGTCACGCCATTCTTGCCTATTGCGGTCCATCTTACGGTCCGTCCGATCTTCATACTTAACCGTCGGGCAAATTGACCCGCAAGCGCAGCGTCGTGCGACCTCGCTCCGAGCCCGGCGACGGTCGATTCACCGATCACCAGCAATTCCGCGTCCAGTCCGCCTCCGCCGACAAAGCCGGTTGTTTCGCCGCCCGCACCGGGCAGGAGGCCGACCCTTCGTCGCGTCAAGTGGCCTTGGAGATACAACAACGGGGCGAACGGCATAACAATAGCGCAGCCCAAAAGATATACCGTCTGCCAAAGAACAAGATTCATAACGTATTATGTTAAAATTCAGCTGTACCGATGCGTTTGTCAAATCTTCCCTTTCTATTTCTTGTAACGGTCGGGCTCTTTGCTTTTAGTGCCGCATGCAGTTGGTGGAACGAATCCCAAAACACGGCGCCGCTTCCTGTAGCTGAGACTCAAACCAAAAATCGTTCCGGTTTTGTCCCTCGCGAACCGGAGATTTATCAGGCTGATGTAGAAATTACCTTCGGTGAATCCGTGAGGCGGCTTTTCGTCGCGCGAAACGGGCTCAAACGGCGGTTCGAATTCGATTTGGGTGAGAAATTCGGGGTCACTCAGCTTATCCTCGACAAAACGATACTGATCCTGCCGGCCCACAAGGTATTCTCGCACGTTGACCCTTCTGGATCTGGTCTCACTGCTCTGGAATCCTATCCATCCGTCGACGCCGGTGGATGGTTGAACGCATTGCCTGACTCAGAATACGAAGAGCTCGCTGAAGAAAATGGCTTAAAGAGATATTCGGTTACCATCGACGGCAGCGACTCGTCAGAGATTATTGCCCACGTCGACGTCGCTACCGGGATCCCTTTGAAGCAGGAGTTTTTCAGCTTGGTCGGCGATAAAAGAACTTTGCAGTACACGGTCGAATTCCAAGATCTTCGTCTCGAGGCGGCAGACAGCCTGTTTATCATTCCGGATGGGTTTCGACGAGTGACGTTAAATGAATTTCACCGCCTCGTGCGACAACGGAATTAGCAAATTATGAGCCCTTTCGAAGTCTCCGACGATCTGAAACAACGCGCTGCATCTCAACTGGCACTCAACCCGGTGGCACAAACGCTTGGTATGTACCTGACCGACCTTCGGCCAATGAATGCGACTATCGTGATCGACATGCATGACAATTTGCGGCAGCCAAACGGCGTCCTGCATGGCGGCGTTACCGCTGCTTTGATCGACACAGCGATGGCCTTTGCGGTGATCACATGTATGTCCGAAGGTGAAAAGGCATCGACGATAGATCTCACAGTGCATTATCTACGCCCTCACACCGACGGGAAGGTGACCTGTAAGGCCACCGTCGATCGGGCAGGAAAGAAGATATTTACGGTGTCCGCAGATGTTATCAACGAACAAAATAAACTGATCGCAAAGGCGATCTCGACTTACACAAAAGTCTAAGCCTCACCGATGGATCAGCTCAAAAAATTTGCCCGCTTCTTCAAGCCCTATAAATGGAGCATTGTCGCCGGAATACTCTTCATTCTCCTCTCAATGATATTTGGGCTGTTCATTCCGTATCTCGTGGGGATGGCGATTGATGATCTAAGCGTTGAGGTAACCTGGAAAAAGATCGTTTATTATCCTTTGGCGATCCTGGGCATCAATTTCTTTAGCGGCATTTTTCTTTTCCTTCAGCGTCGTCTGCTCATAAACACTTCACGGCACATTGAATTTGATATGCGGCGGGATTTTTATGACTCGTTAGTCGACCAGCCGATTGAATTCTTCTACAAAAATCGCGTCGGCGACCTGATGGCCCGCGCGACGAATGATCTGGCCGCGATCAGACAGATCGTCGGGCCGATGATCCTTTACACATTTCAGGCGCTGTTCGCACTCGCGATCTCGCTGCCGATCATGATGAATATTTCACTGAAGCTGACCCTACTGCTGCTTATTCCAATGCCGCTGGTGTCGCTGACCGTAAAATATCTCGGCGCTCAAATACATACCCGATTCGAAAAGATACAGGAATTTTTCTCTGATATTACCGCAAGGACACAGGAGAATCTTTCCGGCGTTCGCGTCGTTCGTGCCTACGCTCGCGAAGACTCCGAGATCGAGGAGTTTCAAAAACTCAATCGCGAATACGCCGCCCAAAATATACGGCTCGTTAAATTCGCCGCCGCTATGCGCCCGCTTTTGTTCTTTTTTATAGGGCTGGGGTTCGTGATCATCGTTGCCATAGGTATCCCGATGGCGGTCGCCGGCGAGATAACTACGGGTGACTTTACCGCCTTCATCCTATACCTTCAGCGGATGGTCTGGTACCTGATCGCTCTCGGGTATGTCGTTAACCTCTATCAACGCGGTACCGCCTCACTAAAGCGCTTTAATTCGATCCTTGAGACGGAACCATCGATTCGAGATGCGGCAGATGTGACGGACCGACCGCCGATAAAAGGCTCAGTAGAGTTTCGAGGCCTGAACCTCGCATTGAACGGCGACCCGATCCTTCATAATATAAACCTGAAGATCGACCAAGGCCGGACTGTCGCTTTTGTCGGCAAAACCGGCAGCGGAAAGTCGACCCTGATGAGTCTTATACCGAGGCTTCTGGAAGCCCCGGAGGGCTCTTTGTTGATCGATGGTGTTCCGGTTGACCGGTATCCGCTCGAGCAGCTGCGGCGATCTATTGGATTTGTGCCACAGGAGACTTTTCTCTTCAGCAACACGCTCGCCGAAAACATTGCATTCGGCGTTGAATCAGCGCCGGGAGCTTCGGACTCCGCAGGCATCCTGATCGGGACAGATTTTGGTGTCGGCCGTCACATTTCAGTAGAAAAGGCAGCCGAGGTCGCCGGGCTCTCGCAGGACATCAATGATTTTCCGGGAAAGTATGAACAACTCGTCGGTGAACGCGGAATCACGCTTTCCGGTGGCCAAAAACAACGAACGGCGATCGCGCGGGCGGTAATGCGGAACCCAAGGATACTGATACTTGATGATTCGCTCTCTGCCGTCGACACGTATACAGAGGAGACGATACTGAACAATCTCCGTTCGGTCCGCTCGGAACGGACTACGCTGATCGTTTCGCACCGCATTTCGACCATCAGGGACGCGGACATTATTTGCGTGCTGCACGAAGGACGAATTATCGAACGCGGCACTCACGATGAACTACTGCAAATTGACGGTGAATACGCTGATTTATATAAACGGCAGCTTCTTGAAGAAGAACTCGAAGCGACTGATTGACAAAAAAATAACCGCCTGTGTTAGGCGGCTATTTTAGGTTTAATAAGAATTGGCCGTTATTTGCCGGCGAGCTCAACCGTTACATTTCGACGGCCGAATCGGCGGGCATCCGCACAACTCGCCATCCATATGTCCAATCTACGGCCCTTGATAGCGCCGCCGGTATCTGCAACCAGGTATTGACCGCTTCTTGCACCACCGAGATTGATGCGGGTTCCAAGTCGCAGTACACGCGGGTCAGCCGCTACGATCCCGTTTCTCACAAAAGCACCGCTGGCAGTCCTGCCTCGAAGGCAATAAGCCGTGGCAGTGAAAACGCCCTTGGTCATCCGTGACGATCCGGTCTTTTTGACTTTTTTGTTAGAATCGTTATCTTCTGATCCTGCTTCTTCAGAACCTTCAGTTTTTGTGTCCGTTATTTCTTTAACGCTAGGTGATTCAACCTTAATATCCGAACTTGAAATATTTGCTTCTTTATTATTATTTTCTATGTTCTGTTGCGAATCCTTCGCAGTTTCGGGCCTTGTTTCTGGCTGTGTCTGTGCGTAGATGAAAACGACGAACATGCTTATAATTGCCAGGACAAAGGCTCCTCTTACGAGATTTATCATTAAACTAACTCCTGTCTATTGCGACTTCAGTACGCAGAGAAGTAGGTCTGAAACATTTCTTTTCAGCCACTCTTTGCTTTTTTAGAGCATAAACTGAAGACTCTTATTTTGCGGGTAATTCCGCCTTGTTAAATCGGTTACGATAAAAACAATTTTTGATACTATCACTTTCGTGTCACTCTTGTCTACCCCTAAAACGGCCACAACCCCTTATCCTATATGAGATTGTCGTTTTCCGCCTATGATCGAGCCGAGACTTTTGACTGCATTCGGGTGGACATTCTGAACAAAATTCGCGAAGATTTTACGTCACGGTCTGACCCCCACCATGCCAGCGGTCAACGTTCTTGATCGTTAACAGAACCCTGGGTCCTGCGGTCAGGTGGTTCTATCCTGGTTGTCCGGGTAATCATAACGATTACATAGTTTACCCGTAAGTAAAACTTATGAAGATATTGGTGCTTGGCTCCGGCAGAATGGGACATGGAGCCGTTTTCGACCTTGTGTTCAACTCACCGGATGTTGACACGGTGACCGTCGCTGACATCAATCTGACGAAGGCCGAAGCCATCGCTGAATCGATGACCAAACAGAAAGGAATTCGCGATCGCGAATTTTTTTCAAAAACTTCCGAAATTGGGCTAAAAAAAGACCTAATTCCCGTCAAATCCCGCCAGTTGGACGCCTCAAATTTCGCCGATAGTGTCGATCTTATCAGAGGTCACGATTCAGTAATTTCGTGTGTAAACTACTGGAACAACGTCGAATTATCTAAGGCGGCCATTGAAGCCGGCTCGAATTTCTGCGATTTGGGCGGCAATAATTACGTCGTTGATCAACAATTGGCGCTTAATGAACAGGCAAAGATCGCGAATGTAAATATTATCCCGGACTGTGGTCTCGCTCCGGGAATGGTGTCGCTATTAGCGATGCACGGAGTCGCCAAATTTGATCAGATCAACGAAATACACATTCGCGTTGGCGGACTGCCGCAGGACCCGAAGCCTCCCTTGAATTATCAGCTGGTCTTCTCGGTCGAGGGCCTGATCAATGAGTATGTCGAGCCTGCCCGAGTGATTCGCGGCGGAAAGCTCGCCGAGATCGAGTCAATGACAGAGATCGAGAGTTTGGCATTCGATGAATTTCCGCCCTTAGAAGCATTTCAAACATCCGGTGGGACCTCTACCCTGCCCGACACGTTTCTTGGCCGCATCGAGACGCTTGATTACAAAACGATCCGGTATGCGGGCCACTGTGACAAATTCAAAACTATGATCGATCTCGGCCTCTGCTCGAGCGATGAGATCATTGCGGACTTTATAAAGGTGAAGCCGAGAAAGGTGTTCGGGGAATTGCTGCAGCAATACCTTCCGACGGATGGGCCGGATTACGTGCTCGTGAGATTAGAATTCGTGGGCGAGATTGGCGGCGCCAAAAAGAGGCTGCGATTCGATATTGTAGATCGGTTTGATAAAGAAACGGGGCTCTCAGCTATGATGCGAACAACGGCGTTCCCGGCTTCGATCATTGCTCAAATGATGGCTCGCGGCGATGTCCTCGAACGCGGAGCCACACCTCAGGAAAAGGCTATAGATCCCGGAAAATTTGTCGCGGAACTGGAGCGGCGGAACATATCGATCAAGGAATACTACCTATCTTAAACAAACATCTTACCCGGATTAAGAATGCCGCGGGGATCGAACACTTTCTTGATCCCTTTCATTATCTCAAGCGTCGGTCTGTCGATAGCGCAGTCAAGATACTGGGCCTTGACGTAGCCGATACCGTGTTCGCCGGAGATAGTGCCGCCTAGGTCCACCGAGAGCTGGAATGTTTCAGCCACGCATTGGCGGGCACGGGCGATCTCTTCGGGGCTGTTGCGGTCGACGACGAAATTGACGTGAATGTTGCCGTCGCCGGCATGTCCGAAATTGGCGACAAAAGTGTTGTGTTTTTTGCCGATCTCCTCGATCCTGGCGACCAATTCCGGGACCTTTGAGCGCGGAACGACGACGTCCTCGTTTATTTTCAACGTACCGTATTTCATTAACGACGGCGAAATCGCACGGCGAACATCCCATAGCTTATCTTCTTCTTCCTTGGTCTTAGCGCGCAGGATATCGAAGCCGCCGTTTTCGCCGATTATTCGCTCGATCGTCTGGGCATTCTTCTCCACCTCTTCACGTGAGCCGTCAACTGCGACGATCAGGATCGCTTCGGCCTCCTTAGACAACCCGAACGCGAAATTCTCTTCTACGGCCGCAACGCAGAATTTGTCGATAACTTCCATCGCCATCGGCAAAAGGCCTTCAGGCGTGAACTTTGTCAGCACCTTGCACGCCGCTTCCATCGAATGAAAATTGGCCCGAACGGTCGAGGTGGTCTCCGGCATCGGCAGCAGTTTCAATGTCGCTTCGGTGATAATGCCGAGCATCCCTTCCGACCCGCACATCAGGCCCGTGAGATCGAAGCCGACAACATTCTTCACGGTTTTGCCTCCGGTCCGAATGACCTTGCCGGTCGCCGTCACAACCTCGAGCCCGAGAACGTGATGTTTGGTAACGCCATACTTAGGTGTACGCATTCCGCCGGCGTTCTCGGCAATATTTCCGCCAATGAATGAATCTTTATACGATGCGGGATCAGGCGCAAACATCAGACCCTTCTCCAACACCGCCTGCTGAAGCTCAAACGTGGTTAAGCCCGGTTGACACACGACATAAAGGTCGTCGCTGCTAATCTCTATGATCTTCTTCATCCGGTCGGTACCGATCACTATTCCGCCATCAACCGGCACCGCGCCCCCCGTGTATCCAACGCCGCCGCCGCGGGCGGTGACCGGAAAAAGATGCTCGTTTGCGAGTTTGAGTATCGCGACCATCTGTTCAGTGGACTCGGGAAAAACGACGGCCTCGGGCGGAAACTTCTCCTTTACCGCATCGGCACCATATGGTTCGACCTTGTCCGGTTCGACAACGACATTGTCATTGCCGACAATGCTACGAAGTCCCGCCAAAACCTCCGGCTTCGAAGCGTTCGTCGTTTTGCGTCCTTCTGAAATAAAGTGTATGGATTGAAACATGCTTGTGTTTTTGTCGAAGCGAATATATATTTTTGTTTCAGCAAGCCCCTTTCCCATAATAACAAAATTGATATGACTGAACCGACTTCCAAATATCCTCATACGCTTCGACGTTTTGGCTACACGGATATTCTCGGTTGGTCCTACTCCCGATATTCAACATTTCAGAACTGCAAGCGGCAGTATTATTTTGAGAAATACAGTAAGTACGATATCGAGAACATATTGAAGATCGACCACCTTAAAACGCTCACCAGCGTCCCGATGGAGATCGGAAATATTTCCCATAAGCTCATAAAATGTCTGCTTGAACGGTTGAAGAAGTCTTCCGAGGAGATCGATAGGGAAAAGTTCGCCGATTACAGCCTTCGAGAAGCGCAGGCGATTTTCCGAGAAAAGACGTTCGAAGACATTTACTATCAACGGAAAGACGCGGTCGATTTCGAATCGGAGATCTTCGAACCGGTGCAGCTTGCGATGGAGAATTTTCTTGCCAGCGATCGTCTTAGGTGGATCTTTGAAGAGGCGCTGGTCACTAAAGACGAGTGGGTGATCGAACCGGGCGGTTATGGTGAATGCCGAATAGACGATTTGAAGGCGTACTGCAAAGTGGACTTTATGTTTCCGATCGGTGACGATCTCCACATTATCGACTGGAAAACCGGTAAGGAAGACACCAGGAAACATCGGGTCCAGCTGCGGGGTTACGCGATATGGGCCAATTTTCACTATAAGAAAGCATTCGAGAATATCGAAACGACCATTTGCCACCTGCTTCCTGAATATCGTGAGAATTCCGAACGAATAAATGAATACGACTTCGAAGATTTTTCGAGTATGATCCGGGATCAAACTGCGGAAATGCAGCAGTATTGCGCCGAACCCGAACTGAACACCCCGCTGCCAAAAGATGAATTTGCTATGACGTCGCATGAAAACTTCTGTAAGACTTGCAGATTTCGGGAGCTATGCGATCGTGGCTAGATAAAATACCAAAATGCCTGGTCATCTGCTAAACTCGCTTTGTCCGACCTGTCCAAGGTCTTTCATTCCAAGACTTAAGGTGAAATCAAACTATGCCCGAAAATGACAAAGATCATATTCCTGTCGACGACTACGAGCGCGAGCTTGCGACCGACCTTGATGATGATACGCGTGACAAGCCGAAGGGCATGGCCTTGCATACAAAGATACTGATCGGTCTCCTGGTCGGAGTTATCGGCGGCCTTGTCGTTAACGGGACAATGGGCGGCGAAGACTCACGCGTCCTCTGGCTCGTAACGAACATAACTCAACCGATCGGCACCGTCTTTCTCAATCTCTTATTAATGATCGTCGTACCGCTGGTTTTCGCCTCGCTGGTTGTGGGTGTGGCCGGCATCGGCGATATCCGTAAACTGGGCCGGGTCGGCCTTAAGTCGTTCGCATACTGCATCGTGATCTCGGGGATCTCGGTTGTGATAGGACTTGGCCTGGCCAATACTATTCGCCCGGGCGAGCGCATAGATCCGGAAAAAGCGGCGCAGCTCAAGGAAAAGTTCAGCAGCGGTGCTTCGAATGCCGCCGACGCCCAGAAGAAGGCCGCAGAATCGGCCAAAGCCGATTCGCCGTTGATGCAGGCCGTAAAAACAGTGGTGCCGAGCAATGTTTTTAACTCGGTCTCGGGTTCCAGCCCGAACATGCTGCACATAATGTTTTTCGCCCTGATAGTGGGAATCGCGATAACACTTCTGCCTGCTCCCGTCTCGGCTCCATTTGTGGGCGTTATGGAGTCTGTCTTCGCGATCACAACGAAGATCATCGACATCATAATGAAATTCGCCCCCTACGCCGTGGCGTGCCTCCTTTTCAATAACATCGCGCAGTTTGGCCTTGACCTGCTTCAATCGCTGGCATGGTTCGTCTTCACGGTCCTGCTCGGACTATCCATCCATTTCTTCGGCGTCTATTCGCTTTCGATCCGCTTTTTGTCAAGAATTAGCCCTATCGAGTTTTTTAAACGGATCCGAACCGTTATCGTCACCGCGTTTTCAACGTCGTCATCAAACGCCACGCTGCCAACGGCCCTTAGGGTCTCAGAGGAAAATCTCGGAGTTCCGAAGGAGATAAATAGCTTCGTGTTGACCGTCGGGGCAACTGCCAATCAAAACGGGACAGCGCTTTACGAGGGCGTCACGGTCCTTTTCCTTGCACAGCTAGCCGGGGTGGACCTCTCGCTTGGTGTCCAGTTCATGGTCGTCTATATGGCGATCCTGGGCGGTATCGGGACGGCGGGCGTTCCCTCCGGTTCAATACCATTCATTATCGGGATCCTTGCGATGATTGGGATCGACCCGGCGCTCATTGCCATCATATTGGGCGTCGATCGGATTCTTGATATGTGTCGGACTACTCTCAATGTCGTTGGCGATCTGACGGCTGCGACCTTCGTCGCACGCAGCGAGGGCTATGAATTGCTTCAGGTGCAGAAAGACGCAGGGATCGGGTAAGAATTATCTATTAACGGAGTGGATTACTTATGTTTCCAATTAGCGATGACAATTCAGACGTAACGATACGGCCTTACGTAAATTATTTTATTATCGGGGCGAACATTCTCGTGTTCGTTCTGCTGCAGCAGCTTGGCAGCAATGATGCATTTAGCTACGCCTACTCCCTCGTGCCGAAAGAGGTTGCCACCGGGATCGACTTAACGGGCGTGCAGATCGTCAGCGACGCGATGGGGAATTCCGGCGAGATCCAGCATTACCCAACATCGCTGCCCGTTTATTTCAATTTCATCAGCTCTATGTTTATGCACGGCGACATTATGCATATTTTCGGCAATATGCTGTTTTTGTGGGTATTCGGAGATAATCTGGAAAACCTCCTGGGGCACGTCCGCTACTTTGCGTTTTACATCGTTTGCGGGCTCGCAGCCGCGTTTGCACAGATCTTTATGGATAGCGGCTCGATAATCCCTATGCTCGGTGCTTCCGGAGCGATCTCGGGCGTTCTGGGCGGTTATCTGCTCTTGTTCCCGCAGCGTCAGGTTAGAGCGATCATATTCCATTTTCTAACGACCGTACCTGCTTTCGTCGCGCTTGGTTTGTGGATCGGATATCAACTCGTGGTCGGTTACCTGACGCCGTCCGGAACCGGCGGCGTAGCGTACGCTGCCCACATCGGCGGGTTCATTGCGGGATTGGCCCTTGTTAAGGTCTTCGCATTGGGGCGTCGCGTATGATCCAAATGAAAAAACCGGCGCTTCAGGCGCCGGCCTTTCCCCAACATTGAATTTCGCTTATTGCCGCTGAAACTCAGGTGCTCCGAGAACCAGGCTAACAGCCTTGAATATTTCCGGATCGCCTCGGGGCTGAAGCAGTCGCGCTCTCCTATTCATACGTCCCTTGCCGCTAGCGGCCTGTTCGGCATCAGCCATATCGCTGATCTCGTCCCCGGGCGTTACCTCCGGCAGTGGTTGCGACAACTGTTGCTTCAGCGTGGCCTTAGTAGCGGCTGAGACCTCACCGCTCAACACTGTCGCGATCACGCGGTCAAGTATAATATCGCTGCTTTCGGCTTCAAATTGACCAAGGTCGACACTTGTGCCGGGTATCCGGTTACTTGAAACAGCAACGGCAAAATTCAAACGCTCGAGCAAAGCACCGGTGTTGACCCAGTCTTCAGCGGTGTCCGGATATCCCGTGGGAGCCTGATATCCGTAAGGTATTTCACCCAGCTTGTTCAACATCGCAAGCATTGCAGGGCTTGCATTCGTTTCGGCATTGAGCGCGCGCACAGAGCTCACTGCGAGCTCGAATGGCGTCTTGATCTTAGCCCGATAGTTCTCAGGGTAAAAGAACTCCTTCGAGGTAAATATCGCCCTTAGCGTCGTTTTGATGTCGCCGTTCGAATTTGTGAACGCATCGGCGATCCGTCCGACAAACGTTTCATCCGGAGTATCAGATACAAACTTTACGGCTAGCTTTCGTGCGATAAACTTCGCGGTCGATCGATGCTTTACCAGAATATCGATCACCGCGAGTCCGTCTTTAATTCCTCCCTCATCCACTTTGTGTCCCAAGATCGTCTTCGGGCCGTTATCATGCCACTTCGAGTTGAAATAGAACTCTCCGCTCTCGACATCGTCGGGAACGCTGGTCTGTCGTCGCATACGATTCAACCCTTGGTCTTCATTGCCCTTTATTGCGTCGCCTGCGATCCGCCGATAACCACGCGGGTCCGCGATCGTCCAACCGCTAAAGGCTTTCGCGACCTCAACTATGTCCTTTTGTGTGTAGCCGCCGTCCACGCCGAGCGTGTGAAGCTCCATCAATTCGCGAGCATAATTCTCATTTAGGCCGACCTGCTGCCGTCGCCGTTGATTTGCCTCCCGACGCTTTAGAAACGCATCGAACTGCTCGTCGCTGAACCCTCGCTGCTTCTTGATCCTTTCACGGTATCGCCGCGATGCGCTTGCGTTCGGCCTTTCGCCGATCGCCGCTTTTTGCACGGCGGTTGGCGACTTCGATTCAAAATTATCAAGGTAGAAAAGCATTGCCGGGTGCTGTGCCGTGCCAGCGACTAGTTCACGAAAATTTCCAAGCGCGTTCTTTCTAAGGACATCACGCTCATAGCTGGGGATGTACCAGCGGACCGCTGATTTCCCGAGAAATACATTAAAATGATTCTGCCAAAAGTCGACCATCACTTCCTGAAGCTGCCGTTCGGAATATGCAGCACGCACGAATCGGTTTGCGATGATCTGCGAATTTATCTGGGCCGGCTGCCGAAGGTTGTATTCTCGATAGATCTCGTCACGTTTTTCGCGTCGTTCGCGCTGTTCATCGCGGTCGGGGTCACCGTTTGCCTTCGGAACCGCCGGAGGGCTGGGTGTTCCGTTTGCCGCTGCATTTCGCCGGCCGCCTTCGAGCTGTCGCAGCAGCGGATTTGGAGCAGGATATTTGGCAAAAACGTCGCTAGTCGTCATCGCGAATACTTCATATTTCTTGACGCGGTTCTCCACGGCGGAATCGCCGATCGCGGATGCGTTCAATTGCTGTTCGATATACTTTTGCAAGCCCATCTGCCTGACTTTCTCCAGATCACCAGGGCGCGCCCCAAAACCCAGACGATTTAGTACGTGAATGATCTTTTGATCTTCAGTCAATGGCTTTGGTGAAATGACCCTATTATTCGCGATAACCAGCGTTGGCAATACCACCGAGATCAGGCTGAAAATTGTCGCCAGTTTGATTCTTATTGAAGATTTCGTACAATTCATTGTTCTAAACCCTTGTAAATACTCATTATCCCTTCTTGTAGATGCCGATAGTTTAGACGTATGACGTCTGCAAAATGGCGAGAAATGTTGGTGTATGTGGTTTTCGGGGGTAGTGCGCCCGAACCCGATAAGAGACAACATTTCGGTTTAAAGGCTCATCTAACGTGATAATATTAGCGAATAATCTAGCTAAGATCGGTGTAATATTTTGTTTTCGGCAAGCTAAAGTAAAATGAAATACATTAAACGTGTGCCCATAATTTCTATAGCGCTATTCTTGTTCCTTGCGACACCATCGTATGGCCAGGTGGACAATTTCAGGGATGCGAGCGTCGATTATTCGTTTAATCTTCCCGACCCGAAATGGAAAATGACTGTGAAACCGTCGCCAAGAAGCCCAAATGTTGAGTACGTATTCGTCGATCGGAACGACGGTCATATGGAAGTGCGTAAATTGAGTACTCCGCGTGACACGATCATGACCGACGTCGTGCGCGACGAAGAGCAAAAGCTACAGTTCTTGCCGGGTTTTGTCGCAGGTAAAGAAGAACGATTTGACGGAAAGCTGAGTGGAACTGTATATAACTACGAATACGTAAAATCTGGTAGGAACATGAGCGGCCGACAATATTTTCTCCGGGTCAATGGAACGACGGTTTATGTTCTTCGTTTCACTGGTGCTCGCGATAAGCTACGATCCATCCGCAACCAAACGGATTCGATCGCAAGAACTTTCGAAGTAGAAGGGTAGTACACAAGAATCAGATTGATTCCAAAGCCGTCTGTTCAAATGCAGGCGGCTTTTGCTTAGGATCACACATCACTTGCGTCCTCGACTTCTACTAAGGTTCTGGACCCGAACGGCATAATGTAACCCGTTGAAACCTCTTCGGTTAGCGATCCAATGTGAAGACTGCTCAATTGCTCAAACTTGAGTTTCTGCGTCGTCGGCGCTTCGAGCGACGAAACCGACTTTATGCGGAACCTTTCAGTTAGTTTCAAGAGGCTCCAAGCCGTTTGGCCGTTCACCGAGTAACTTTCACATAACCGAATCGCAACTTTTTCGCTGTCGCCGCCCTCGAACCAATTTAGAAACCGTTCCCCGCCCACGCCATCGGTACACTGAGCGACCAAGGCGATCGTCCCGCCATCAATACAGGCCAGTGACGCTGCCTGCAACGCCTTTTGTGCCTGGATCATGTTGATATCGTATGGATACCCGCCACAGCTTACGATCACGAGGTCACGCTTTTCGCGAATCCTTACCGTATTTGAAGCAGCGTATGACTCACAGGCTCTGCGATGTGACGATATCCAACTTCCGCAAGTCAGATCAACTGCCTGGCCCGCACCGTTAACTATTGTGTTTACACAAAATGAAGGATTTATTCTGGCTACGGCCCCCATAAATGCCTCGTTAACCAGGTTGCCGTCCAGCCTTCCCGGGCCGACTCCTTCGCGTCGTTCCTTTCGTTCGCAGTCGAATGCAAGCTTGTGAGTTGCCGTGATCGTCTTCGATGAGGCAAGACCCGGACAAATGAGCTTACGGCCCCCGGTAAAACCTGCAAAATAATGGAACGAGACCCCGCCGATCAGAATAACGTGATCATGTTCGACAAGTGCGCGATTCAATTCCACGGGGATCCCGAATGAAGTTTCGCCGAGGTGCATAATTCGCATAAGGTCGCGGGGCCCGTGTTCAAGTGTTTTTATTCGCTGGGTAATGAAAGGCGTCAGTATCGCTTTTTTTTCTGCTTCAGTCACCGCTCGATGGATACCGGTGGCAAAGATCGCGCTAATTTCGTACGGGGCCGTGCCATTGGCGATGAGGCGTCGTACGAGAAGATTTATGATCTGGCCGCAGGCCGTTTGACGGGTGGCATCCGACACGACGAACAGGACACGCTGGCCGGGATGCACAATATTTTCGATCGTTTCGGAATCGATCGGGTTATCGAGCCTTTCGCCGATCTGGACGTCGGACAAAGGAGGATTGCCCTCGGGTTCGCCCAGAATCTTGAATCGATTCGCGTTGAACGTAAATGGTATGGCCGTTTGACCATACTTGAGTTGGATCTCCTGCATCAAAAGAATGTACCTTGAAGGGGGAAATTGGGACCGCGAATTATTCCCGTGCCGGTTCGAAACAGCGCGTGCCGGTCTCGCAAATGTACACTGCCTCCGCCTCAAGCTGCATCGTTTCCATTTGGATCGTAAGATGATCTATCCCAAACCGCTCATGCAGCATCTCCCGTATCGACCCAAGAAGCTGCGAGTGTCCAACGGATTCGTTATGGCTGATATGAGCCGACAACGCCTCGATACCGGACGATATGGTCCATACATGAAGGTCGTGTACTCCGCCGACACCTTCAGTTTCCAGGATCGCCGTCTCGACCGTTGTCAGGCTAATATGGGCGGGCGTACCCTCGAGCAAAACGTTAACCGACTCCAAAATCAGCCTCCAGGCGCCGAAAACGATGATCAGGCTGATCACGATGGAACCTGCAGCGTCGGCCCACAGCCATCCGAACGCGACGATCAAAAGACCAGCGACGATCGCAGTGACCGATCCGCATAGGTCCCCAATTACATGAAGCCACGCCCCCCGCATGTTAAGGTCATGTTTGTGGTCCGAGTGCAATAGCCAAGCGGCCACGATATTTACGACGAGGCCGCCGGCTGCGATCAGCGTGAGCTCGTGTCCGGCAACATCCTGCGGCGAGGTCCAACGCTGCAAAGCCTCGTAAATTATCCAGATCGATAAAAGTACAAGTGCTATACCATTTGCAAATGCAGCGAGGATCTCGAGTCGATAGTATCCAAAAGTTTTTTTAGGTGTTGCTGGACGAGCGGCAAACCAAATTGCAAGAAGCGTAAGGCTCAAAGCAGCGACATCGGTCAGCATATGGCCGGCGTCGGCGATCAAAGCGAGCGAGTTAGCCCACCATCCACCGACGCCTTCGGCAAACATATATATAAATGTCAGCCCGAGGGCGATTTGCAGCCGCTTTAAGCTGCCCGGCGAGCGCCGTGAATGTTGATGTGCTGCTTGACCGCCCGTATCAAACTCCTCTTGATCGCATCTTCTACTCTCTTCGACCGGCCATTTCCGCGGACTTTTGGCTCTTCGGCGGAAATAAGAGCGACACGATAATCGACAACGCTATCGCCCCGACAACGACTGAAAGAGATACATTTATAGTTTCTTGCTTGTACCCGTGGTCGAGATATTTCTGAGCAAATTCAGCGACGCCCGATCCTCCCCCGTCACCGGTTATTAACAACAGCCCATGAAGGACAAGCGGAAAAAGCATCTTTACGCCGATAAAAGTAAGGATGAACGCCAACGCGATCTTGAGGTAATGAAATCGGTCCGCCATGTCAGCTAAGAGAAAGAAAAAGGTTCGCAGCCCCAGAATCGCAAAGATATTTGACGTGTAGATGATAAAGCGGTCTGTGGTGATCCCGAAAATCGCCGGGATAGAATCAACGGCAAAGATCAGGTCAGTAAACTCGACGGTGATAAGCACAAGAAGCAGCAAAGTACCCGTTCGAACTCCGTCTTTTACGACGAAAAATTTTTCGCCTTCGTAGTGCTTTGAGATCCTAATGTACTTGGTCGCCAATTTCACTATCGCACTTTCGTGCGGCTCGAAATTCTCATCCTCATCCCTGAACATGGCGATCCCGGTATAAAGCAGAAACGCCCCAAAAATGTAAATGATCCATTCAAATCGTTCTACCAACTCGGCACCTGCGAAAATCATTATCATTCGCATTATTAGTGCGCCCATGATCCCCCAAAAAAGGACCCTGTGCTGGTAAATTTTCGGGACCTTGAAGAACGAGAAGATCAGCAGAAAGACAAAAAGGTTATCGACGGATAGAGAAAGTTCGATGAGGTATCCGGTCAGAAAGAGTTTGGCGTGCTCAATACCAAATTCCCAGTACACGAACGCATTAAACGCTAGCGCAAGCGACACCCAAACAAGGCTCCAACCGAACGTCTCTCGACGCGTCGGCACATGTGCATTTCTGTTTACGATGCCAATGTCGACAAATAACGCAACCAACACGACTGCGAAGAATAATAACCAATGCCAAAGCTCGTATTCCATTAAGATATAAGTTTCCGGGTGATCAGATCGCTAATTGCATCGAGGCCTTCGGCGTCGACCGAACTGAAATTATCGAGTATTTCGCTATCCACGTCGAGGACGGCGAAGACCTCTCCGTCACCATCAAAGACCGGTGCGACGACCTCCGAGCGGCTCGCGGAGCTACAAGTTATATGTCCTGGAAACTTATCAACGTCCGGTACGATCACTGTTTTTTTTGTGGTATAGGCATGACCGCACACACCATCTGTGAATTCGATGCGGGTGCAAGCAACAGGCCCTTGAAACGGCCCAAGCACGAGTTGACCTTCCTTTTTGATGTAGAAACCAACCCAAAGGAAATCGAAGGCCGCCCGAAGTACCGCTGCAACGTTTGCAAGATTAGCAACAATATCGGGTTCTCCGGCAATCAGAGATTCGATCTGCGGGACGATCTCGGAATATATTACGCTGCGGTTAGCGGTCCGCGAAAAAGCGATCGATTCAGCCATAACCCTTTGAGTCTATCTTGATCGCATTTGCCTTGCAAATACCTTCCACAACGGAACTCGCTGAACCATTTTTAACAGCAACATACGCTCATTACATCAATTCTTAAGGAACTAAAACCAGGAAATGGCACAAATAAAAACGCTCGCATGGGTCGCTTCCGGCGGTGCTTCGGTTCCTAACTTCGTGTCGGTTTCACGATCGGCTTTTTGTGGACCGCTGAATTTGGCGAACTATCCCCGTTCGTAACGAAGAATTACACGGTTTAGATACAGATCGTCCGACACGACAGAAATCGTTCGTACCAGCCCATCGTCCTTTACGAACAGGCTGTCACAGATCTTTGTATCACCGTCGTCGTACCGGATCCTGGCCTTGTCTTCGGATCTTGACCACTCAGGAGGATCCTTGAATGTGAGATATGCCCTTGAATCAGAAACATTATAGATCCCCGAAAATGGGTTCACTTCGTCGTCGAGCACCCCTTCCGCATCGAACCAATCGATCTCGGGTAGCGAAGTCTTCAGTTCCGTGAAAGTCCCGTTTCCTGCGACCGAAAGCCTTAATCCGGACACCGGTTCGAGTCCGCTGACAGCGTCATCGCTGTTGCCATAAAGCCATTCGGCCATTTCCGTTTCGAACGCCTGAGATTCGTGTGAAATGTCCAGTTCCTCATTGATCGACTTGTGTCCCGCGAGCACCCACGTGCCCACAAATTCATTTGCTGCCATACTTTATCGAAATAGTTTGTCTCTTGCGTTAATGACAGCTGAAACGGCCTCCTCGGTCGTCGCTCCGATCGCTGTCAAGTGCCCCATCTTTCGGCCTCTCCGCGGCTCCGCTTTGCCATACAAATGAAGCTTCACATTCGGCGCTGCAAGTGCTCCCGCCCAATCCGGCTCGCCGTTCTGCCAGCATTCGCCCAACAAGTTAGCCATAGCCGCAGCGCCATAAAATTTAGCCGACCCGAGTGGTAGGCCGCAGATTGCACGAACCTGCTGCTCGAACTGCGAAGTGGCGCAAGCGTCAAATGTCAGATGGCCCGAATTATGAGGCCTCGGTGCCAGTTCATTCACGATTAGCTTTTCATCCTCGCAAAGAAAAAACTCCACGCACAAAGTGCCGACGTATTCCATTGTATCAGCAATGCTTCGTGCGATCTCAACTGCATGTCGCAAAACGATCTCCGAGACATCAGCCGGAGCAGACGAAATATCAAGTATGTGATTTACGTGTGAATTCTCGATTACGCCGTAATGGACAAACCCGCCGGAGGCGTCCCGTGCACAAACCACAGAAACCTCTTTCTCGAACTCGATGAACGCTTCTAGAACCGCCGGTCGACGCTGCAGCAATTCGAACGCGGGTTCAATATCACCCAGGGAAGTAATCTTAGACTGTCCTTTCCCATCGTATCCGAATCCTGCGGTTTTCAATATGGACGGCAACCCCAACTCCTCGACGGCCTTGAAAAGTTCTTCGACCGTGTCGATCTTGCGAAACGGCGCAACGGGAAATCCATTCGCACTTAGGTAGCACTTCTCACGCAGGCGATTTTGGGTGATCTTAAGTACTTCTGCTTTGGGATGTACATCAACGAACTCGGCAGCTGCGTCGATCGTAGCAGAAGGAACATTCTCGAATTCAAACGTCACAACATCAACAGATTTCGTAAAAGCCCTGACAGCCTCACGGTCGTCATAGGAAGCAGTCGTCTCAACGTCCGAAATATGTCCCATCGGTGTGTCGATCCCCGGTGAGAAGGTGTGTACGCGGTAGCCC
>JBAUGL010000103.1:0-37741 GCA_049679665.1 Pyrinomonadaceae bacterium
TCTGCTCAGAACGGCCGCTCAAAGTTTTATTGTCCATTCCAAACATCGACCAGGCGATCTGCCCTCGTTCCAGTGAGAAAGGAAGCGTCCTACCCATGGAGTCCGGTACCTGATCGTCCCTTAGTTGTTTGAAGTCAACGGCGGCAGTTTGGCTGGGTTTAAGATCACGAACGCCGACGCTGTATCCTCCGCCCTCAAAGATCAGGCTGGCTGTGTACTTTTTGGGTGAATCCGTTTCATTTTTGATGTAAACGATGGTCGTATGATCTCCGTCTGCCTTCCAGGGAAAACCTCCCGCACTGCTCGGCAACTTCTGAGGGTCAAACATCGGCACTTGAAACACATGATCCCCGTCGTTGCTGACGCTCATTACCGAGGTTACGACTGATCCCTTCGGCGTGTCATATTCCAATTCGATACCTGCGTAGCTGACCGAGTCGGGAACACTTGCACCGTCGAGAAGGCTTTGAAGATCGATCAGCTTCGTGGAATGCGGATTGATCCGAGTGAAAGGGATGTTTACGTGAGACACCTCCCCATTCGGCATGGTGTAGGGAATTCTGCCCCAAATTCTAGATACCTGATCGGTCGTATTACGCGCGACGAGTCCTGCCTTCAAAAGAGAGCCGTCCAAATGCCTTAACCGAAGCCCGTTACCGTGCCATCTCTGTGAAGCCGTTGATTCCGGGTCAATAAAGCCCATTGTTGCCGAATAACCGCGATTCGGCTGTGCGACCATCATTTTCGCGAGCAACGCTCCAGGGTTGCCGCCGTGGGAGATAGAGATTCCGCCACGCGATTGAAGCGTCCCGTTTTCATGGCCAGCAATATCGCGCATTATGTCCAGAATGCGCGTCTGACTCGGATCAAGCTGAATAACCGCAGGCGAATCCTGTTGGGGTGCCGTTCCGTCAACAGTTATTGCTACGGTCAGCGGCGAATAGGTTGTGTTTGAGATCGCCAGAGTTGTTTCCGACTGACCAGGCGGAAGCCGCCACACATTTTCAAGCTTGTTTGACGTAAACTTTGAGGCATAAATGAGTTGTTCCGCCAAGATCAAGTTTCGCTGTTCATCGACCAGCTTAACTTGCGCGCCCAATTGAAGACTGCCGCCTTCGTAGTTGATCTTCAAACTTCCTTCCCTAAACTCCTCATCCGCGTGCGCCAACAACTGCCTAAGATCGACGTCGGAGTACGACGCCGCCGGTACGCTAATCGGTGCAAGCGTTAGTTTTGTACCGGCGAGACTATAGAACGTCGGTGTTGCGAAAATCGGCTCCGGCCCTTTATTGTTCAACATCAGGGCCGCAGTCAGGTTACCGCGGAGGCTGTAATATGTTCCGAAGAGCCTGTAGGATTCCTCGACCGGGCCAAGGAATGATGTTTGACTGGGCACCTCTCCGCCGCAGGTACTTATTTGTTTCTTTGCGAAAATCCGGGGAATGCCCTTGGTGGCTTCTACTGCTTTTAAGGCAACGCTTTCCGTCTCGGCAGATTCTGCTCCGCGCAACGGGAAAAATATGACGGCAAGGAAGAAAACGAAGAGCAGGAAAAATCGCGAACCCGATCCGATGGGAAAGGACGGTCGAAACATAGCAAGCCCCCGAAAAAGTCTGGGAATGGTTAGGCCCTATGGCGTTCTGGTTCTAATAGACACTACTCCCGTATCAAAAGGATGTCAACAAATTTTCGGATTCGCACTTATTGGGCATGCCCTACGTTCGCGACCATCCAGAGGTCAAAACGAACGACCCATGCTACTGCGACTCAGGCAAATAGTTCAAAAAATGCCACGGGGCTCGTATATAGGGACCTTAAAAGCCTGTCAATATAGAACCCCGGCCTGGAAGCATATTTATTGCTCCGGGCCGGTAGGTTTGGACTCGCCCGCCAGAACTTGATCATTTGGGTTGGCCTTCTAATTCTCTTGCCTTTTGGCGGTCTTTTTCCGCCAGCACTTTTTCGCCCGTGGTTTCGTAAAGATTGGCGCGATTCTTATAGGCTATGACATGCTTCGGATCAAGCTCAATTGCTTTCGAAAAGTCTACAATTGCCCGGCTATGTTCATTCTTATCGGCGTAGCTCTTACCCCGATTGTTATAAGCGAGCGCGTTTGCTGGGTCGAGTTCAATTGATCTTGTATAATCCGCAATGGCCAGGTCGTGTTCGTTCTTTCGGCTGTATGAGAGCCCCCTGTTGTAGTACGACAAGGCATATTTTGGATCAAGCTCTATTGCCTTTGAAAAGTCTGCAAAAGCCAGGTCGTTTTCTTTCCTATGACCGTTGCTCAAACCTCGATAGAGGTAGGCCAGGGCAACTTTTGGATCAAGCTCGATACCCTTTGTTAAGTCTGGTACTGCTTTGTCATATTCTTTTTTATCGTGGTAACTTATACCCCGCTGGAGATAACCCCACCCAGTTTTTGGATCAAGTTCGATAACCTTTGTATAATCTGCGATCGCTTTGTCATACTCCTTGTGCGCGCTATAGAGATATCCCCGAGACGCGAAAACGCGCATACCTTTAGGATCGAGCTCGATTGATTTTGTGTAGTCGGCGATTGCCAGATCGTATTCTTTTTTCTGGCTGTAAACGTGGCCGCGATAGGCGTATTGTGAGGCATCTTTAGGATCAAGCTGAATTGCCTTTGTGAAATCCGCGATAGCAAGGTCGTATTCTTTTTTCTGGCTGTAAATATACCCGCGGCTGTTATATTCGGAAGCACGCTTAGGATCGAGCTCAATTGCTTTTGTGTAATCCGCTATTGCCTTGTCATAATCTTTATTTAAGCTATAAATATAGCCACGCCAGGTGTAAGCATCATGAAATTTCGAATTTAGTTCAATTGCTTTTGTGTAGTCGGCGGCCGCTGGTTCATTCAGCTTTTTCCCCTCATTAACTCGGCCGCGATTGTAATAAGCCCACGCAAATTTCGGGTCGAGATCAATGGCTTTTCTGCAGCTCAATATCGCCTCATCGTATTTCTCTGCCCGTCGTTCCGCATAACATTTCGCTTCGAATTCTTCGGCATTCGCGGGACTCTTTAATAACGCAAGAGCCGCAACGGCATCCGCTTTGCCCTTTGCCGGTTCGCTGTTTCTATAAAACGCCGATGACCTCATTCTTAAAGCAACCGCATTTTGCGGATTCTTTGCCAACTCAAGAGTCGTTTCCTGAATTAGAGCCTTCACATCTTCGTAAACAAGTCGTTCCCATCGGTCTCGTGCTTGCTGATTACTTGGTTGGGCCGATACTGAAATATTTGCTTGAAAAATAAGAACAGCTGCGACAAACACATACCACAGTCCGAGGCGGATATTCTGGCTTTCTTCTGATCTTTCCATGTCTCCTTGACCGCCGATATAAACTACTCAAAAAGGTTGGTGTTAAGAAGTCTGGTTCGCCTGATGATCGATACGCTCCGCACATAAAATTTCGTTCAGGCCTCTAGCCCGCACTCTTGCTGTCGGCCCGAATTACTTAGGTATCCAGGAGCGACTCGCTGAAACGCTTGTCGTACTCAGTTCTTTGCCATTGTCACGGTGCAGGCATTCGGGTTCCCTGGGTCGCCCACGCTTGCCAGCGCCCGTCACGCTTGATAAAAGTATCTGTAAATCGCACCTTTCGGTCGAATGGGACACCCTTATCGTCCTTACCCTTAACGTGATTGATCCCCGTGACGATCGCGGTATTGCCGTCAACCCGGATGTTCAGGTCCGATAACTCGTTCCAGTTGACAACCGCCTTGCCATTGACCATATCGGCAATATCTTGTTGTTTATTCATCAAGGCTGCCGATCCACTGCCGATACTCGTGTAGCCGGACGCGAGATTTCTCTCGGCCCAAGCTCCGTCACGCTTCAATGCGGCATTGTTCCAATCCTGTTCCATATAGCCGATGACCATGAAATCGTCCATACCGTGACCGGCGTTGCTGACGACCTGCCATTTGCCGCCTCTTTTCTCAAGAAAATGGACACTTCGGCTGTAGAAAGTTGATTCAATTCCCCCGCGGTTATTGGTAACGGTGTTTCGATGGGTTATAGTCCCCGTTGTCGGGGTGCAGGAAACCATGTAATTGTCGTAGGTGATATTGTCCGCGCCGGAGGGATTTGCCTTGTTTTGTTCGAAGGTTCTCATCGTGTCTTCGACCGCCTTCGTTTTACTGATATTGCCGGGAAACCCTACATAGTCGTCGGCATAAATGGCCATCAATGCGACCTTGTCTCCGTTCTGGCCGGCCCTGGACCACGCCGCGTCAAAGGCCTCGAGAGCCTTTTTGTCAGCGTCACTACATTGAGCTGCGCTCGAGCCCGCCGATGCAATGATCAAGATCGTGATCGTTAAAAGATACTTCATCGCTTTTCTCCTAAAGGTGTTCGAATTATTAATAGGGGTGCAGTTCATAATCAGTCTCCAGTTTGACGATGCCAGACCAAGAGCCAACATTTGAAGCACGACGCATCAGCAATCGGTCGCCGTCAAAACCCGACGATACGAGGTAAGTTTATTTACGCGGACATTTATATTCCGATTGGAGGGCTAAGTCAAGAAAAAAATCTGAGATCGTATCTAGCGCAAATAAGTACAGGTCGCAGACGATCAGAAACACGTGATCAATGCGTCTCGCGGGCTTACCCCGCTAACTTTCGGATAGCGAAATCGAGATAAGGGAATAGACTCCGAGAAACCGTTCGAATCATCTTCTTATGTGTCAGCTATCACTTGATCTTCTTCAAACTTCCGCCGCCGCTGATCTTCCGAATTCCCGCGACGTCTTCAGCTTTCTCTAATGCGCGTAAGAAATTCTCGCCTAAAACCTTTTTGATCTCTGTTTCGGTATATCCGCGTCTGAGCATTTCGTACGTCACTAGCACGAGATCTTCTGCGCCGTCCATTCCGGCGGGAAGGAAAGGGACACCGTCAAAATCGGACCCGAGGCCGACAATATCAATTCCCGCCACTTTCTTCATATGGTCAACATGATCGACGATACGCGTGTACGGAGTGATGTAGATCGGATTCGCGGCAAGTAGTTTCCGTTCGGCTTCATTATAAGCATCACGGTTGTCCTTAAATTGTTCACGAAGGCCGTCAAGTTGGGGTTTTAGCCGGGCGGCACGTTCATTCTCTTCGCGATTCGTGCGTTCATCCAGGAACGACGGATAAAAATTGATCATCATCACGCCGCCGTTCTGAGCGACCCGTTTGAGAACGGCATCGGGGACATTTCGCGTGTGATCTCGAACTCCGCGGGCCGACGAATGCGAAGCAATGATCGGGGCAGTCGTGATGTCTAGGACGTCGTTCATTACCTTTTCCGACACGTGTGAGATATCGACAAGCATTCCAAGCCGGTTCATTTCGCGAACGACCTCTTTTCCAAATTCCGAAAGGCCGTTATTCTTGACTTCCCCGTTGTGAGCGTCCGCCCAATCATGTGAGACGTTGTGTGTCAGCGTCATGTACCGGATTCCGAGACGATAGAAATTTCGCAGCGCATAAAGCGAATTTTCTATGACGTACCCGCCCTCGATGCCCATCAACGCACAGATCTTTTTCTGCTTTTTTGCTCGGCGTATTTGGGCGGCCGATGTACAAGAAACCATAGTTTCCGGGTGTCGTTCGACCTCTCTGTAAGTCGCGTCGATCAAATCCATGGCCCGACGCATCGCGCCGCCAGTCTTCAATGAGCTGCCGGAAACATAAATCGAGAAAAATTCCCCTGTAATGCCGCTTGATCGCAGACGTCCGAGATCGGTATGGAATGGGTCGCCGTCCTTGTGATATTTGCCGATCGAATTTGTACCGAGATCAAAATCCTCATCGACCATCGGTGAGGTGATATCGTTATGACCGTCAACAATTATTGCTTTCTTATGCAACTTCAGAGCCTTTTCCCAAAGTATTGGGTCAGCATCCGTCGGCATCGTCTGAGCCTGAGGTACGATATAAAGAGCGAGGATCGACAATATAATAACCGCAATAGATTTCATAGGATTGTGTAAAGAAAGATTAGTTTTCAAATAGTTTAACCTCTTCCCAATATATCGTACAACGCGAAAACGACGAGCCAAGATCAGCTCGTCGTTGTTAAAGAGAATCATCTATCACTGGTTAAGGCGTCGGACGATCTTGTTGGTCGTGTTTTTGTTTGTAAATATGACGACTGGACTGCCTCAATTCGGCCTGCAAACGGAGTCGCTCGCTTACGTTCAGCCCGTCACCAGACTCACGAAATCGATCTTCCATGCGACGAATCTGATTCTGTTCTTTTACTAGGCGAAATGTCTCTTTGCCTGTAAGTTCGCCCGAACGCACACCATTTCCGATTCGATGCCTCTGATTCTGCTGCCGCTGATTAGTGGCCGCCGGGCCTCGCTTTCCGTTACCCTGGGCAAACGAATCCACCGACAAAATAAAGGCGAATGCAAATATTGCAAACATGATGAATGAGAACTTTTTCATTTTTCAAACTCCTTTTCGTGTTTCAAAATTGCCCGGGCATGACTAAGACGAAACAAATCGCGAAACGGCCGAGAAAAGTCCGTGCCGACCGTTGGCAATCGCTCCCGTAAGGTATGTTGGTCGCCAGAACGAAGCAGGACTATTCGACCTTTTTCTTCGAAAGTCGTTCGATGATCTTCCCGGCAATCGTCGGTATGGGCGCTTTCTCACTGGCATGATTTTCCGTAAATATCACAAGCACGAATTTTAAGCCGTCGGGCGTTTCGATGTACGCCGCATCGTGCCGAGTTGAACTTGTCCATCCGGCCTTTGACCAGATCTTCGCATCGGTCATTTTTCGGTCAATGAGCGCGATACCCGTAAAGGCGTGTGCCTGATCATCAGGATCTTTCGTTTGGGCGAAAGGTTCGCGCTTCATTAGTTCCATCATCTGCCGGCTTCGATCTGAGGTTACAACGCGGCCGAGCACGATCTCCGCCATCAGGCGAGCGGCGGCATTAGTCGTAAGCATATTTCGGTTCTCGCCCTTGTACCGCCGTGATTGCTGTTCGATACCGTAGGCATCTTCACAAAAAGTCTTCTGATTGACATTGATATTCTCGTAGCCCATTGACGAGAAATACCTGTTAACCCGGTTTCGTTTGTACTGCCATTCTTCGAATCCTTTTTGCGGTTTCTCCGCACCGCTTGCGGTGTCGGTCAATACGTCGAGAATATACTGGGTGGCTTCGTTCGACGAGTCAACGATCATATCTTTAAGGCCTCGATTCAACTCGGAGGTTTGTATCACCTTGCCGTCCTCTAATTGCTGGTGAAGTGCCGCCATATAGAACATCTTCACAACGCTCGCGGGATATACTCGGTCGTCGCCCATAAAATCAGCACTGCGAATATCGTTTGTATTCCGCAGATCGATCAGCGTCGCCGAAATATCATCAGCCTTGAATCCCCTTGCCGGATACGAATTCAAGACTTCGCCGATCGACGTGTTCAAGATCGATTGCAATTCGGGTGAATTTTCGAATTTCAACGGTGTATAATCCTTGGAAGTCGAAATTTCGACATTCTTAGATTGCATCTGCGCGACTCCCGGAACCGATAGTGCCCAGAGTGCAAAAAGACATAGTATAGCTTTCGTTCGTTTGATCATTAGGTTTGTCCTTTTGGATTTATTTCGGAGATCGATTCCAAAAGTATAATCGAAATCGAACTGTCAAAAAAGCAAATTCAGCGAGAACAGGAAAACATGGCAACAGAAAACTTGGTCCGAGGCATTGGCCGTTGGGACCTTACGGCTATAGCTATAAACACGATAATCGGAGCCGGAATCTTTGGTCTACCGTCAAAAGTCCATGCTTTGATCGGAAGCTACAGCCTTTATGCGTTCGTCGCTTGTGCGGTAATCATAGGCATCATCGTTCTTTGTTATGCCGAAGTCTCGAGTCGATTCTCATCGACAGGCGGCCCGTATCTCTATGCAAGGGAGGCGTTTGGTCCGATAGTCGGATTCGAGGTCGGTTGGCTTTATTGGATCGTGCGAGTTACAACGTTTGCCGCGAACTGCAATCTATTTGTTACCTATCTTGGCTTTTTTGTGCCATCTGCGAATTCGGGGCTCGCACGGATATTTGTCATTTCCGCGGTGGTACTCGCAATCACCGTCGTCAATTTCATAGGCGTCCGACAAACAGCCGTTATGACAAATGTGTTCACCGTCGGCAAGGTCATACCACTTTTGATATTTGCGGCCGTAGGAATATTTTTTATCCAACCTTCAAATTTTGATTTTTCGGCCGTTCCCGAATACTCTGCGTTCTCGAGCGCGGTTCTCCTGCTGATCTACGCTTTCGTCGGGTTCGAGGCCGCAGTCATACCCGCGGGAGAAACAAAAGATCCGGAGAAAAACGTTCCTTTCGCGATTCTCTCTGCCTTGGGGATTGTTGCGATTCTGTATATCGTGATCCAGATCGTCAGTATCGGCACGTTTCCGGACCTCGCACGATCTCAACGGCCACTAGCTGATGCAGCGGCCATGTTTCTCGGCGGCTTTGGTGCCGCATTGATCACGATAGGAGCACTCGTCTCGATTTTCGGGAATCTCAATGTCGGCGTGCTTAGTGCTACACGTTTGCTGTTTGGAATGTCTGAACAAAAGGAGTTGCCCGAGGCGCTGGCTAAAACGCATAAGCGCTTCAAGACCCCTTATATCTCAATTGTAATCACCGCAGTTGTTATACTGCTATTGACGATTCAGTCGTCGTTTCTTACGGCACTCACCATTGCGACGATCACGAGGCTCCTCGTCTATGCAACGACATGTCTCGCACTAATAGTCTTTCGCCACAGAACCAACCTTCCTTCCGCTCCATTTTTAGCGCCGTTCGGAATGATTGCCGCGGTATTGTCACTCGGACTGATCGCGTGGTTGTTGACAAACGTCGATTTCGCAAAGGAAGGATTGGCAATTCTGATCGCCGCCGTTGTCGGTTTATTACTCTTTGCGGCCTCCAAATTCCTCCTCCATGAGCGAAATGAAGGGTAATTTTAGGCAAACACACCTTCACCGAGAAAGTGTTCGCGCAGATAACGGATCGTTTCTTGCAAAGTCTCTTGCGGGTCGCGCGGAGAAAATTGAAGCTCTTCTTCCGCCTTTGACGAATCAAAGTACCAAAAACACTCCGCTTGTTCGACTTCATTCGGCGACACAGGCGACGTTTTGCCCCAATGCTTGAATACCGTGTTGATTAGCCCTGAGCCTTTCAGTGCAAGTTGTTTCGGGACCTTCATACGAGGAGCAGCAACACCGGAGAGCCGTTCAAGTCGTCCGAAAAACTCGGGAAATGTCATGTTGATAGCGCCTAATAGATACTTTTCCCCGTGTCGTCCTCTATCAAGGGCAGAAATGAACGCGTTCGCGGCATCGCGCGCATCGACAAAATTCAGCCCGCCGCTGGGGCAATAAGGTATGTTTCGCGCAAGAAAGTCGAGTACCGGTTTGGTTGAGCTCAGTCTTTCGTCGTCCGGCCCCAACAAAAGAGACGGGTTCATAATAACGAGCCGTCTTCCTTCACCGTCAAAGTTCTCGAGCGCAGCGCGTTCTTGATAATATTTCGACGCGTAATACGCCCATCTGGAAAATACCTCGACGGGCTGCGGAAAGGTTTCATCGATGATCTCTTCGTCATGACTTGCCGCTATCGTTCCACTTGATGAAGCCAGGATAACGGTTTGTACTCCTGCTTCTTTTGCTGCTTCCAATAGAATACGGGTTCCTCCTAGGTGGACCTTGTTCATTGCCGCTGCATCATCATTGTCTCGCGACACTTTTCCAGCTAAATGAAGGATCGCCGATACGTTTTTTACCGCCTTCGCGCAATCATCATGATTACCCACCGAGCCTTCGACAGCCTTTACGCCCGCATCCTTCATCCACGTCGGAACATGCGATGCCATAACCCGCAAATTTTTCTCGCCAAGGTCAACAAATTGTCTTACGATGTGAGTGCCTAAGAATCCGGTTCCACCCGTGATCAGTATCTTCTTTTCGGTTTTTGTCAATGCTTTTGTCTTCGCCATAGATTTATTAGCGCAGAGTTTACACTCTTTGTCACGAAAGAGCTGGCAGCATTTTAAGAGATATTCAAGATACGGTCAATTTCCGTACTGATGTGGCTGTAGTGTTTGATCCGCTTCCCGGATCAGCGAACGGCGATCGTACGCTTCGGTCGGTAAAATTAAGTGAGTCAGTGGTAAAATCTATCTGTATATAAGATTATTATGTGGAAACTTTTCTGGTCGACACACCGATACGGCAATTGGGCGGAAATATTTCTCCGATCATTCTAGGGTCGGCTCTTTCGTGTAATTTCAGCGCTAGTTCTCGCAAAAACGCTTTGAATAGCGAAAATAATGCCATCAATTGACACTGAGAACTTGAGCAAGACAAACATTGTTGATTTCTCTAGAGAACAATATATGAAGCAAAATAAATATTTGATTTACGTTTTATTGATTATCACGTTGATTGCGTCGAGTGCCTGTTTGCGGGATACCGAATCGGAAGTTCTTTTACAGGTTGAAAATCAAAGCAGAGAAAGTTTTTCTCTGACAAGAATGGATTTAGCGACACTTCCGCGCACCGCCGTTAACGCAACTGATAAAAGCGGCGTTACTTCTCGCTACGAAGGCGTTAAGTTGGTTGACGTATTGCGCCTTGTAGGTGCGCCGTCGGGCGATGATCTGCGCGGCGATAGCGTGTCTGATTTCTTAATTGTCGAAGGCGCAGACGGTTATCGAGCCTCTTTTACGCTCGCCGAACTTGACCCGGATTTTTCAGATTTGACCGCTATTCTCGCCGACAAACGCGACGGGCAAACGCTCCCGGATGAAGAAGGAAAAATACGCTTAGTTGTGCCTGCTGAAACGAAACGTCAAGCGCGCTGGGTGCGACAAGTAGTTAAGTTAGAGCTTAAAACTGTTGAGTGAAAATCAAGACGCGCTCAGCAATTCAGCTATGAAAGAACAGTCAGGTGCGTAGTTTGTCCGAACAGCATCTATTCCAGACGCTTCCCTAAATGATCTCTTAAATGCTCAATTGAAATTCTCTCCTGTTCCCATGTATCCCGATCTCTCACCGTAACAGCATTATCCGCAAGCGATTCGTGGTCTACAGTTACGCAAAATGGCGTGCCGATCTCGTCCTGGCGGGCGTACAGCTTGCCGATGCCGCCGGTATCATCATAGACGGCGCGCATCGATGGCTGAAGATCGGCTTTAAGTTTCTTCGCCATTTCGACGATCTCGGGCTTGTTTTTCGCAAGAGGCAGTACGGCGACTTTTATCGGGGCAAGCTCCGGCGTCAGCTTTAATATCACGCGAGTCTCGCCCTTATCATTTGTTTTCTCCGTGTAAGCGTCCATCATTACCGCGAGCAGGATTCGGTTGACGCCGATGGCCGGTTCGATAACGTACGGATAAAAACGTTCTTTAGTAGCTTCGTCAAAATATGACAGATCTTCAGTCGAATCGGGATTTATGCGTTTGCCTTCCGCGTCTTCAGGCTTTTTCGAATGAACCCGCAAGTCGTAATTCGTCCGGTTCGCAATTCCCATCAGCTCATCCCACTGTTTGTCCTCGTCCTCGCGTTCGGGAAAATAACGGTACATTATATCGACCGTCCGCTCTGCATAGTGTGCAAGTTCATCTGCACCTTGTTCGTACAAACTTAGATTGCCCGCAGAAATTCCAAGACTTTGTATCCACTCCTGAAACCCATCGATCCATTCCTGATGAAGCCGCGGAGCGTCTTCGGCACGACAAAAATATTCCATTTCCATCTGCTCGAACTCGCGTGTGCGAAAGATAAAATTCCCTGGTGTCACTTCGTTTCGAAAAGCCTTCCCGATCTGTGCGATTCCAAACGGCAATTTTCGCCGCGAAGTGTTCAACACATTCGCAAAGTTGATGAAGATTCCCTGCGCGGTCTCCGGCCGCAGATAAGCCAGCGCCATCGGGTCGTCGTCCGCCGAAACCGCGCCGATCGTCGTTCGGAACATCAAGTTGAACGGGCGGGATTCGGTCAGGTCCTTCGAACCGCAGTTTGAACAAATATGCTTCCCGTCGGCCGGATCGACATCGAGTTTGTCCTCGCGGAGCCGTGAGTTACAGTCACGGCAATCGACCAACGGATCGCTAAACGTCGTTTCATGCCCCGAATATTTCCACACATTGCGGTTCTGAATGATCGACGAATCAAGCCCCTCGATATCGTCACGTTCATAAACGAGCCAGTTCCACCAGCTCTTCTTGATGTTGTTCGCCAGTTCGACGCCCAGGGAGCCGTAATCCCACGACGAGCCAAGCCCGCCGTAGATATCCGATGCGGGAAAGACAAAACCGCGGCGTTTTGAGAGAGAGACTATAGTTTCGATATTTGGTGCTGACATATATAGCTATTAGTTCGCGAATTCAAATTTTACAACGAACGGCGAACAACGGAAACCCAACTAAACAAATAGGTCATCCATCTTTATTTCGTGTTGACGTAAAAACAATTGCTTGCCGAAGCAAGCAATTTGAAAGTGTTTGTACTTTTCAAAATTGTGAAAGATTATCACTTGTTTTTTTGTCCGGCTATTCAAATCGCGTAGCAGTTTGGGTTCCGCAGCCTAAAGGAATTACCTGGCCGCCGATATGAAGTTCGCCCGTATCAGTCGATGTATAGGTATTGCCGTCGTGTCCAAGGCTGATAGCTGATCTGGCCACATTCGTTCCAGCAAACGTGCGGTCAGGATTGAAGTTGAGCCATCTAAACGCGGCAGAGTATTGTCGCCCGGTTTGACGTTCCCAAACACCGTGTCCGTTCAGGCGTGTTATCCCAGGCGCGCCAAGGTCGCTTTCCTGCATCGTGCCACCCTGATTATATGTAATCATCGCCGGAAAGCTGAAGAAGGGGGTGCCGGTTCCACAATCCCGAATTGTAACCTCCACGTCCCACGACCCCACAAGGGTTGGTTCCTTTCCATTTTGCTCTTGCGCCGATACCCAAATCTGAGCGAATATGGTCAACACCAAAATTGCTATTGCCGCGCCACCGATAGTTCTCAAAATTTGTTTTTTCATCTGTTTCCTCTTTTTGTTTTTAGAATTTCAGCCATAAATATTTCAATTGCGGCTGATGAGTGCAATAATCACAAAATACAATTCTGAAATTCTTTAGAAACGCCCTGAAAATTTTGTGAATCTTCTGAAAACGGCCATGAGCGAGCCTCAATTGCAAATCTACGAGTTCGACGAATTTCGCGTTGACGCTGCTAAACGCCTGCTGACAAAGAGCGACGGCGAGCACATTCCGCTCACCCCGAAGGTTTTCGATACGCTTCTCTATCTCATTGGGCACGGCGGGAAAGTAATCGAAAAAGACGAATTGATGCGCGAGATCTGGACCGATTCAGTTGTAGAGGAAAATAATCTAAATCAAAACATCTCGATTCTGCGGCGTGTGTTCGGCGAAAAGCCCGGCGAACAGCGTTTTATCGCAACGATTGCCGGACACGGCTATCGTTTCATTCCCGAGGTGTCGGAGGTATCAAATTCCAGTTCAACTGCAATAGCTGAAATCCAAAATCCCACATCCAAAATTCAAAACCGAAAGTGGCTTGCCGCTATTGCGGTTTTGAGCATTTTCGCGATTGGTTCAGCCGGATTTTTTCTGTGGCGCGGAAATGAAAAGCCTGTCGATGCAGCGATAAAAACCATCGCCGTTTTGCCGTTCAAGCCGCTGGTTCTGGAAAACCGCAACGAAACTCTGGAATTGGGATTGGCGGACACTCTGATCGCGAAACTCTCCGGAAGAGAAGAGATCGTTGTGCGTCCCTTAACCGCAGTTCGCCGATATAATTCCCTCGAACAGGATTCTTTGATGGCGGCGCGCGAACTCGGCGTCGAATCGATCCTGGATGGAACAATTCAAAACTGGGGCGACCGAATTAGGGTTTCAGCAAAACTGCTTCGCACGAGCGACGGCAAGCAATTGTGGGCGGGACAATTTGACGAAAAATTCACTGATATTTTCGTCGTGCAGGACGCTATCTCGGAAAAAGTGGCGGCGGCTTTGAAAATTCGGCTCGACGGCAAAAAGCGTCCGACCGAAAATATAGAGGCTTATCGGCTTTATATGAAAGGGCGTTACCACATCGCCAAAGGAACGCCCCCGGATCTGCTGGCAAGCATCCCGTTTTTTGAGCAGGCGATCAATATTGATCCGGGATACGCTCTCGCCTACACCGGACTTTCGAATGCATACGGCGTCCTTGGTCTCTCTGGAGACATGACCATCGCGAACGCTGTTTCAAAAGCTAGAGCGGCGGAGCAAAAGGCACTCGAACTCAACGATACGCTCGGCGAGGCTCACATCACTCGCTGTATGGGAACATTCTGGTATGACTGGGATTGGCAAGAGGCCGATAAAGAATGCCTCAAGGCCATCGAAATTGATCCCAACAATTCCGATTTTCACGGACATTACGCGATGGTGCTGTCAAACACGGGGCGTCATGCGGAAGCTCTCGCCGAAGCGAAACGCTCTATTGAACTTAACCCGGTTAATCTGGTTCAGACCGCTCTAGAAGGACAGTATTTGCTGCACGCGGGACGAACAGATGAAGCTCTTGATCGATTGCGGAAAACCTCAGAACTCGAACCGGGGTTCTGGATGCCTCATATGATCGCGGCAAGCGCTTATATCGAAAAAGGAATGTTTGCCGAAGCTATAGCCGAATCGCGTAAGGAATATGAACTTACCGGCGGAAACGTCATGCCGTTTGGCACATATGCAATGGCAAAATCGGGCAAACGCGACGAGGCGCGGGCCGAGCTGAATGAACTATTAAAATTATCCGCGACGAAATACGTCCCTCAATATAACATCGCGTTGATCTACAACTCCTTGGATGAGCGTGACAACGCGCTCGAATGGTTGGAAAAAGGATATGGTCTGCGCGACCCGAAAATGACTTTTCTTAAGGTCGAACCGAAATGGAACAATCTCCGCGACGAGTTGCGTTTCATGGAATTGATGCAGCGAATGAATTTTCAATAAAAGGTGTCAACCGCTTCTCCTATAGTCAAAAAAAGGACGACCAAAGCCGTCCTTTTCTTAGGTTCAACCTAACAACAAGCGGTCCTTATTCCTCAGCGCCGCCAGATGCCTTTGCCTTCTCTTCCGACAATATAGCCTTCCGCGAAAGCTTAACTTTATTGCCTTCCTTACCGATGCACTTAACCATTATTTGCTGGCCTTCCTTAAGTTCATCGCGCACATCGCGAACGCGGCGATCAGAGATCTCTGAAATATGAAGCAGGCCGTCCAGCCCCGGCAAAATCTCGACAAATGCCCCAAAGTCGACGATTCGCGAAACAGTACCAAGGTAAGTTTCACCGACCTCGGCCTCGGCCGTGAGCGATTTAATGCGGGCGACAGCCTGTTGAGCGGCTTCACCGTCTGCCGTTGCTATCAAAACGGTTCCGTCATCCGAGATATCGATCTTCGCACCCGTTTCTTCTGTGATGGAGCGAATAATTTTACCGCCCGGACCGATGACGTCACGGATCTTGTCGGGGTGGATGTTCATCGTTATGATCCTTGGAGCGTAGGGCGATATCTCCTCTCTGGGCTCGGAAATCGCCTTCTCCATGATGTCAAGGATATGCAACCGGCCTTTTCGTGCTTGCTCGAGTGCTTCCTGAAGGATCATCGCATTAATGCCGGCGACCTTGATATCCATTTGCAGCGCTGTAATTCCTTCTGTCGTGCCGGTGACTTTAAAGTCCATGTCGCCGTAATGGTCTTCTGCGCCGGCGATGTCGGAGAGAATGGCGTAGCGGTTCCCTTCCATCACCAATCCCATCGCAACACCGGCGACCGGACGCTTGATCGGAACACCTGCTTCCATAAGGCTCAAACATCCGCCGCAAACCGAGGCCATTGATGACGAGCCGTTTGATTCGGTGATCTCGGAAACAACACGAAGCGTGTACGGAAATTCGGTGTCTTCCGGAAGCACAGCCTCGATCGCACGCCGAGCCAGGTTGCCATGGCCAGTTTCACGTCTCGACGTTCCGCCAAATCGACCTGCTTCGCCAACCGAGTACGGAGGGAAGTTGTAATGCAGCATAAATCGCCGTTTTACCTCGCCCTTTTCAATATCGTCCATGTACTGTTCGTCCATCTTTGTACCAAGCGTCGTCGTGACGATCGCCTGTGTTTCACCACGGGTGAACAGAGCTGAGCCATGGACTCGCGGCAGCCATCCGATCTCGCATGTGATCGGACGGATCTCTGAAAATTTTCGACCATCTGGACGGCGTCGTTTACCGAGCATATCCTCGCGGAAGATCTTTTCCTTCAAATGGCCGAACGCCTTGCCGGCCATCGCCCGCGTTTCCGCTTCTTCTTCCGGATAACTCGCGACGACCTCTTTTTTCAAAGCATCGATCGCGGCATAGCTCGAGAGCTTGTCCTTGCCGGTGGTGTCCAACGCCTGTCGCAACTGTTCGCCAAACTTTGCTTCAACATCCGAAGCAATCTTTTCATCGACCTGTGCAGGCTCAAATGTGCGTTTCGTGATATTGAGCGCCTTGCCCAATTCCTTTTGCCACAGGCAGAGACGCTTTATCTCCTTGTGAGCGAGCATCAAAGCTTCGACAACGATGCTTTCGGCAACTTCCTGTGCCTCGGCTTCGACCATGCAGATCGCTTCTTCGGTTCCGGCGACGATCAGATTGAGCTGCGATTCGCGCCGTTCGTCATACGTCGGATTAACCAAATACTTCCCGTCGATTAGTCCGATGCGAACACCGGCAATCGGATGTTCGAAAGGAATATCTGAGAGATATAGCGCCATTGACGCACCTGTAATTGTAATAACGTCGGGGTCATTCTCGGTGTCCGCGGAAATTACGCTTCCAACGATCTGGGTTTCAAATCGGTATCCGTCCGCGAAAAGCGGTCGAACGGGTCGATCGATCAAACGGCAGGTAAGTACTTCTTTCTCACTCGGACGGCCTTCACGCCTAAAGTAATTTCCGGGAATACGTCCGGCCGAATAGCTTGCTTCCCGGTATTCAACCGTCAGTGGAAAAAAGTCGAGTCCTTCTTTCGCAGTGCGTGCACTAACCGCTGTAACGAGGATCATAGTGTCGCCATATCGAATAACAACCGAACCGTCGGCTTGCTTGGCAACTTTTCCTGTTTCGACGATCAAATCTTTTGTTCCAAGTTTGATCGACTCTTTCAAATATCTTTTCTGTGTCATTTCATTTCCTCAAAAACAAAAACGGCAGGTGCTGTTTCGTGAAGCCCCGCCGCCCTTGGAAATACTATGTAAGTTGAGTCGTTCTTTTTTGATCGGAGGTAGAATTCGCTGTCACGTTCAGCAACCCCCGTCTAAATCTTCGTAAGAACCTCTTGTGTATTGACCGAAGCAGTCAAATCAAAAAAAGGGGCAAGGCCGAAAGACCATAAAGATCCAACGGGTTCTGCCCTTTCTTTTCCTATCTCCGTAATCCTAATTTCTTAATGATCTCGTGATATTCGTTTATTTCGCGTCGCTTGAGATAATCAAGCAATTTTCTTCTGCGGGAGACCATTTTTAGCAAACCCCTCCGGGAATGGTTGTCCTTTTTGTGAACCTTAAAATGCTCTGTTAACTCATTGATACGCTGGGTCAAAAGTGCGACCTGCACTTGAGGTGAACCCGTATCCGACTGGTGGGTCTTATAATCACCTACGATCTTTTCTTTAACTTCACTTGCTGTTGCCATATATCTTTTGCTTAGATAGCCTCTCCTTGCTCACAGTAAACGCGCCATTTATTTGGCGGCTAACCGCAAAATCTTCTAATATTTATCAAGTTTATATTACACGATTAACCGTTATATTTCAACAATTGCTAGAACTCTGTGAATTCGTTTCTTTAAACGTCGCAAAGACGAAACAATACGCCCAAAAGCGAACGGATTCACCCAGTTAGAGTTCGAACTCTTCCATGAACTTCGTGGAAAAATCACCTTTGCGGAAGCGTTCATCGGCCATGATCTTTATGTGCAAGGGAATCGTTGTCTTGATGCCTTCCACCACCATCATTTCAAGAGCCCTCTGCATCCGATTGATCGCGAGCTCGCGCGTGCGGGCGTGAACTATCAGTTTAGCGATCATTGAGTCGTAGTGCGGCGGTACCACATAACCTGGATAGACCGCTGTATCCACGCGAACACCCGGCCCACCGGGGATGTTGAAGGCTGTGATTTTACCTGGGCTGGGAGTAAACTTCACCGGATCTTCAGCGTTAATACGGCACTCGATCGAGTGCCCCCTTATCTGCACCTCAGACTGCGAGTACTGCAAATCCTCCCCCGACGCGATTCGGATCTGATTGCGTACAATATCGGCGAGCGTAACCATCTCTGTAACCGGATGTTCCACTTGGATGCGGGTGTTCATCTCCATAAAGTAAAAGCTTCCGTCTTCATCGAGAAGAAATTCGAACGTGCCGGCACTCGTATAACCGATCTCTTTACAAGCTTTTACGGCCACGTCTCCCATTTTCTTGCGGAGTTCCGCTGAGATCGCCACTGATGGGGCTTCCTCCAAAAGCTTCTGGTGTCGACGCTGTATAGTGCACTCACGCTCACCCAAGTGTATACAGTTGCCGTGTTCGTCAGCGAGAACTTGAATCTCAATATGACGCGGTCGTTCTATATATCGTTCAATGTATACTGAGCCATTTTTGAATGCGGCAAGCGCTTCTGCCTGTGCGGTTTCAAGGTTCCCGGCAAGTTCGTCCGCTTCTCTGACGATACGCATCCCGCGCCCACCGCCACCCGCAGCAGCCTTAATGATAACCGGGAACCCGATCTCCAGAGCAAGTTTTGTAGCCTCCTCGACGGACTCGATCGGCTCGGGACTACCGGGTAGAATCGGAACGCCAGCGGCCGCCATCGTACGACGGGCTTCGACCTTATCACCCATCATTCCGATCGCTCTCGGCTTTGGCCCGATGAACTTGATATTACAGTCCTCGCAGATCTTCGCGAACGTCTCGGATTCAGCGAGAAATCCATAACCGGGGTGGATGGCGTCGACATTGGTTATTTCTGCCGCACTGATGATCGATGGTATATTCAAATAACTTTCAGCAGACGGCGCCGGACCAATGCAAACAACTTCATCAGCATACCGAACATGCAGGGCGTCCCGATCGGCCTCGGAATAGACCGCGACCGTTTTAATACCCATCTCTTTACAGGTCCAAATGATGCGGCACGCGATCTCGCCGCGGTTAGCAATTAGAATTTTGCGGATCTCACGCTCTCTCATTTCTTATTAACCGCAAAGACACAAAGTACACAAAGAAAGTAAACATGCTTTGCGCGCTTTGTGCCTTGGTTGTGAATACCGCTCACTTTCGGATCCCGAAGAGTGGCTGACCATATTCGACGGGCTGGCCGTTTTCCACGTAAATCTTTACGATTTGGCCCGAAACTTCCGCCTGGATCTCATTCATCAGCTTCATTGCCTCGACGATGCAAACGATCGTGTCTTCGCGAACCTGACTGCCTTCGATAACATAGGGGTCTTTGTCCGGCCCGGCGGCGCTGTAATATGTACCAACGATTGGTGACGTGATCTTGAAAAGATCCGATTCCGAGTCTGCGGGAGGCTCAATTTCCTCTGAAGCGGCCAGCTGAGGTAACGCGGCAAATGCAACCGATTGCGGCGGATGATGACCTTGGGTTTCGGACCGGAACGGTGTCTTCCTCAACCGAACTCGAATGTTTTCATTCTCGAATTCGAAATCGGTAAATCCGTTCTCGTTGACAAGTTCAGCCAACTCGCGGAGTTCGTCCATATTGAGCGATGCATTCGTGGATTGGTCTTGCTTCTTTGCCGTGCCCTCACCCTTATTATCGTCACTCATAGTTATCTCGCACCTGGTTTATTTAACCCTTTGCAGCCAACTCTATGGGATTATCTACAAGTTCTATCACGGCCATCTCGGCATTATCGCCTGAGCGCCGCCCGAGCTTGATGATCCGCGTGTATCCGCCATTCCGGTCCTTATAGCGGGTACCGAGTTCGTCAAACAACCGCTTCACAGCTTTTACGCCGGCAGTCCTTTCGATAATCTCTTTTGGTTCACCTTTCTTTCCACGAAACCGACTTTGTTCAACCTTAAAGGTACTATTTCCGGCGTGGAAGAAACGAGCCGCTTGGCGGCGAAGATGGACTTCACGGACCTTTGCGTCATCACCTGTCAATTTCTGGGCTTTTCTAGCAAGCGTGATAGCCTTTTCCACGAACGGTCGTAACTCCTTGGCTTTTGGAACGGTCGTTACAATATGTTCCTTTTCCGCGATAATTAACGACGTAGCTAGGTTCCGCAGTAAAGAAATGCGGTGCTCGGTTGTCCTACCTAATTTACGATGTGCCTTTAAGTGTCTCATAGCAATAACTTACGGGTTCTGAAATACCAAACCGATCTAGTCAAGGTCGCGTCCGCCCGATCCCGGGATCGGATTTCCCTGCTCGTCAAAATCCATTCCGAAGTCGAGTCCCATTCCATGGAGCAGATCCTTGATCTCAGTCAATGATTTCTTGCCAAAATTCTTTGTTCCGAGCATATCCTTTTCGCTTCGGCGGATCAGGTCACGTATCGAGCGAATGTCTGCGTTCTTCAAGCAATTGTAAGATCGCACAGTCAACTCGAGTTCGTCGACCGGCTTATCCAGCAAGTCATTCCGCATTAGTGGCGGCCGCGCTATATCTTCGTACTTATATTCTTCTTCCTCTTCTTCGAAATTGATAAAGATCGACATATGATCCTTCACCAGTTTCGCGGCCAGTCCGATCGAATCTTCTGGTTTCACCGATCCGTCAGTCCAAACCTCGATGGTCAGCTTATCAAATTCCGTGTTCGAACCCTGCCGGGTCTTATCGACATTATAATTTACCTTCTTGATGGGCGTATGTACGGAATCGATCGGAATATAGCCGACCGACAAATCTTCGTCATTATTCAACTCCGCCGAAACATATCCGCGTCCCGACTTCAATCTCATTTCCACACTGATCGAACCGCCGCCGCTGATCGTAGCAATATGGACGTCCGCGTCGAGTATTTCAACGTCGCCATCGGTTTCGATGTCGCCGCTTGTAACTTCGCCCGCACCCTTTTTCTTAATGACGAGTGTCTTCGGCCCTTCGCCATTTAACACGAAAGGAACCTGCTTCAAATTCAGAATTACGTCTGTTGCGTCCTCTACAACTCCCTTGATCGAAGAGAATTCGTGCTCGACACCTTCGATCTTCACGGCCGTGATCGCAGCGCCTTCGATCGAGGAAAGCAATGCGCGCCTGATCGAGTTGCCGATCGTCGTGCCAAATCCGCGTTCAAATGGTTGAGCAAAAAACTTTCCATATCTCGCCGTCAATGTGTCATTCTCGACATTCAGACGACCGGGCATTTGGAAATCCGTCCAATTATTGCTTTGTGTCATATTCTTCTCTTAATGTCCGCAGCACTAAACGTATATCGGAAAAGATGGAAATCAAATGATTCCCAACTTTTCCGACCCGCGGTAAACTATTTGCTGTAAAGTTCGACGATCAGCTGTTCGTTAATATTAGCGTCTATATCTTGTCGCTTCGGCAAACTCGAAACGGTAACTGTGAGGTCCGTGGCAGCAGTTGATATCCAACCCGGCCTTCCGCGTCCGACAGCCGTCTGCCATGCGCCCTCAACATGAGCATTCTTTAGGCTAGACTCCTTAACGGCAACGATGTCACCGATCTTTGTCTGGAACGACGGAATATCGACCTTTCGCCCATTTACTGTGATATGTCCATGGTTCACAAGCTGACGCGCCTGCCTGCGAGAGGTTGAAAATCCGGAACGATAAACAACATTGTCCAATCTTCGCTCGAGCATAAAAAGGAGATTCTCACCGGTTACACCTTTTTGCCTCAATGCCTTCTCAAAATAGTTGCGAAACTGCTTTTCAAGCACGAAATACATTCGCTTGACTTTTTGTTTCTCGCGAAGCTGTTGACCGTAGCCGGCTAACATTTTACGACGGGCCGCCCCGTGCTGTCCCGGCGGGTTGGTGCCGCGTCTCTCAATTGCACATGAGGGCTTAAAACAACGGTCGCCCTTCAAAAACAGTTTTCCACCTTCGCGGCGGCACAATCTGCAGACCGCATCTTTATATCTAGCCATAATGTTTTTGCCTTCAGCAAAAATGATTTTGGATTTTCGGTCCGCGATTATGGATCAATTTCCAGTATTCGCGGCTAAATCCTCTTCATTTTTGGGGAAAAGTTTACGGGAAGCGATCCGCCCCCCTTCATCCTTTTAAATACCGGGATCGAGGCTCTATCCTCAATCCAATATTCAAAACTTAAAATCCAATATCGTCAGACTCGCCTACGCTTCGGTGGGCGGCATCCGTTATGCGGTATCGGTGTCGTGTCACGAATTGATGTCACGCGAATACCGGCCTGACTGATCGCACGAATAGCCGACTCGCGCCCGCCTCCCGGTCCCTTAACACGCACTTCCACTTCTCGCATACCGGCTTCAGCCGCTTTACGCGCCGCGTCGGAGGATGCTTGTTGCGCCGCAAACGGTGTACCCTTACGCGACCCGCGAAAACCCTTAGCCCCCGATGAAGATTGAGCCACTAAATTCCCCTGGGTGTCCGTGATCGAGATCAGCGTGTTATTAAACGACGCGGAAATATGTACGATTCCAACGGGTATATTCTTTCGCTCTTTCTTCTTGAAAGTCTTCTTCTTCGCCGCTACTTTTGCCATATTATCAATACTAGATGCCAGATCCTGCGTGGTTTACGGCCTCGTCAGACATCTGTGTTATTATTTCTTACCCGGTGCCTTCTTCTTGGCGACAGCTGCCTTCCTTGGCCCCTTCCTCGTTCTAGCGTTCGTGCTAGTTCGCTGACCGCGAACGGGCAAACTTCGACGGTGACGCAGGCCGCGATAGCAACCGATATCCATCAAGCGCTTGATATCCATCTGAACCCGCTTGCGAAGGTCGCCTTCGATCTCGCCCTGTTCGTCAAGTATCGCACGGATCTTGTTGAGTTCGTCCTCACCCAGATCTTTGATTTTCGCATCAATACTGACATCGGCCTGACCTAAGATCGCGGTTGCCCGCGACTTGCCAACACCGTAAATATACGTTAAACCAATTTGTGCCCTTTTATTGGGCGGTAGATCAACACCTGCTACGCGAGCCATATTTTCTCCTGAATATATACCTAACCCTGGCGCTGCTTATGCTTCGGATTATCACAAATTACCCGTACAACACCTTTCCGATGGATGATCTTGCATTTATCGCAAATCTTCTTTACTGAAGGACGAACTTTCATTTTGCTTCCCTCTCAATCTATTTATAGCGATAAGTGATCCGCCCACGTTTCAAGTCGTACGGCGAAAGTTCGACCAGAACCTTGTCGCCAGGCAGGATACGGATAAAATTCTTACGCATTTTACCCGAAATGTGGGCCAGGACCTCGTGTTCGTTACCGTCAACCGCAACCTTGAACATCGCGTTCGGCAGTGTTTCCAACACGGTCGCCGTGACCTCTATCGCTTCTTCTTTCGCCATACAATACTGCGCAAACTTTTGTCTACTGGGACAAACCGTTAATGTTAACCTTTCACGCCCGAATTTTCAAGCGCCGACGACGTTTCGTGTTATCGTTGCAGCCTTGTTTCTTTCTGAGCCTTCGTTAGAGTCAAGATCTCAGGTCCGTCAACGGTGACGGCGATTGTGTGTTCGGCATGCGCCGAAGGCTTCCCATCTCTAGTTACCACAGTCCATTTATCCTCAAGCGTCCTCGTCTCGGCGCCACCGAGATTGAGCATTGGTTCGATCGCAAAACAGTAGCCCGCCCTGATCTTTTCCTTTGTCCCGGGCCGGCCATAGTTAGGTATCTGCGGCGATTCGTGCATCGCTCTGCCGATACCGTGCCCAGTGTAATCGCGAACGATTCCGTAACCGAATTTTTCAGCATGCTGCTGGACCGCCCAACCAATATCCCCAACTCTCTTATTCGGATAGCACTGCTCGATCCCAAATTCCAGGCATTCATCGGTTACCTGTATCAATTGCCGCAACTCATCCGAGATATTCCCAACCGGAACAGTCGTGGCCGTATCGCCGACAAAACCCTGATATGTCGCCGCCATGTCAATCGAAGCAATATCGCCCTCCTTTAAAGGAGTCTCCTTCGAAAAACCGTGTACGATTTCGGCGTTTACCGACGCACAGATGGCATACGGAAAGCCGTGATAGCCAATAAAAGTCGGTATGGCGCCTGCGTCTCGGATCATCTTTTCCGCCGCCCGGTTCAGATCCATTGTCGAAATCCCCGGCTCGACCATCCCGCGGATGGATTCTCGAACTTCGGCGATCAATTCGCCCACCGCCCGCATCTTATCCAAATCCTTTGCTGATTTTGCGATGATCATTTTTGTTTCTAAACCAGCCGATCCAGAACCTTAAAAATATCCTCGGCGTCACCAGTACCATCGATTTTCGTCAACCGGCCGGAACGCTCGTAATATTCGACAAGCGGGAGCGTGTTCACCTCGTAGGATTCAAGCCGCGTCGCGACACTAATTTCGTTATCGTCGGCTCGATGCGTAAGTCGAGAATCAGGATGATGGTCGCAGACATCCTCTTTCTTGGGCGGTTTCGAAAAGACGTTATAGATCTCGCCGCAAATCGGACAGCTTCTACGGCCAGTAAGCCTTCGCATCAATTCTTCCCGCGGGACATCGATCTCAATAGCCCGAATCTCATTCCCCTGTTCCCTCGCGAGGTTTTCCAACTGATCAGCCTGCACAGCGGTCCTTGGATAACCGTCAAGAATATAGCTGCCCTTAATATCTTGTTGCGACGTGCGATCTTTAACGATCTCGTAGGTCAATTCGTCCGAGATCAGCTTTCCCGAGGCCATTATGTTCTGTACTTCACGCGCTAGAGGGGTGTCTGCCTTCCTCATTTCACGGAACATATCACCGGTTGAGATCTGCGGGAACCCACGGCGCTCAGTCAACAACCGTGCCTGCGTTCCCTTACCCGCTCCGGGGGCGCCGATCAATACTATAATATTACTCATCGAAAATATGACTCATCGAAAGACGGGAGCCTCAAAACGAGAGAGGGGTCACCGAGAATTCGAATATCGATCAAAAATCTCGGTGATCCCAGTGTTTCCTTATATTCAAGTTCTAACTTCGCCTTCCTCTCAGCTTCGAGCCGGCGCCGAGAAAGCCCTCATAGTTCCTCATGACAAGCTGGGCTTCGACCTGGGCAACCGTGTCCATGGCGACACCAACGAGGATCAGCAGTGATGTGCCGCCGAAAAAGAATTGATAGCCCAATCCCGCCGGTATCCAACTAAGCCCCGGTGTCGTAGTGAAAAAATTGTCCAGCGCGGTACCGATAAACGGTAGACGTCCTACATTAAATCCGCTAAGCAGAACCTGCGGGATGAATGCCACTAGCGCAAGGTATATCGCGCCAACCGTCGTCAGCCTGGTCAGTATACCGTTCAAATATTCCGCCGTCGGGGCGCCGGGTCTGATGCCGGCGATAAACCCACCATGCTTCCGAAGATTATCCGACACTTCATCTGTATTGAAGATGATCGTAATGTAAAAGAAAGTGAACAAAACGATCAATGATATAAAAATGAGCTCGTAATAAGGGTCGCCGCCGTGAAATTGCTGAAAAAAAGCGTGAACCTTCGCCCAGGCAGTATTCGGATTATTTGGGTCAGGTGGAAATGCCGAGAAGAGAGTCTGCGGCATTGCCAAAACTGAAGATGCAAAGATAACAGGGATCACACCACCCATATTGATCTTTAACGGCAGGCTAGTCTCTTGTCCTCGAAACGTTTGGTCTCCGACACGTCGGCTGGCGTATGTGATCGCGATGTTTCGCCTTGCGGACTCTACATATACTATCAGTGCCGTCAGAGCCACCAAAACGACCACAAGGAATATCACGCCGAGGGTCTGCATCGGATCACCCGCGCTAACGCGGTCTGAGATTTGCATAATCGCGCTCGGCAGCCCTATGACAATTCCGGCGAAAATAAGAAGAGAGATTCCGTTGCCGACTCCGCGCTCGGTGATCTGTTCGCCAAGCCACATTACAAAAATCGTACCAGTCGTAAGCGTAACTACGATCATTGCCGTCGCCCACCACGTGTCGGCTATCACACCATTTCGACTCAACCATGTCGCCACAAAAAATGTTTGAACGGCGCACAGAACCACCGTCAAATAACGGGTCCACTGGTTCATTTTCTGCCGTCCGACCTCGCCCTCTTCCTGAATCTTTTTCACCGTTGGCGATAGTACTGGCATCAGCTGCATTATAATCGAGGCGGTTATATATGGCGTTACACCGAGCGCGAGTACCGAAATACGCTGAAAGTTACCGCCGGAAAACAGATCGAGGACGCCTAGAAGCGTGCCGGCAACTTCGCCCCATACCTGCTTGAGGCGGGCGTCATTAATTCCCGGTGATTGAATATGTGCGCCTAGTCGGTATATCGCCAAAAGCCCGAGCGTGAAAAGGATCCGTCGCCGAAGCTCAGGAACCTTGAACATATTTTGGATGGCGCTTAAAAACTTCTCCATATTTCTCCTGGAAAACCAACAGCCTTATTCCGCCACCGCGTGTTTCACGATTTGTGATGCGCTGCCGCCCGCCTTTTCGATTTTGTCGATCGCGGTCTTTGTGAACCGGTGAGCTGAGATTTTGAAAGATTTAGAAATCTCGCCATTACCGAGGATCACGAGGTCGTGCTTTGCCTTCTTTATCAAGCCGCGTTCGTGAAGGATCTCCGGTGTGACTTCATCCCCAGAATTAAAATTCGCCTCGATCTTTGCAAGACTGATCTCGATCCAATGTTTCTTGAAAATATTTGTAAATCCGCGCTTCGGAAGTCGACGCTGCAAAGGCATTTGTCCACCCTCAAAACCTGGGCGGCTGCTATAGCCTGAGCGGGACTTCTGTCCTTTATGGCCGCGGCCTGCGGTTTTTCCCAACCCCGATCCAGGTCCGCGCCCTACGCGTTTCTTTTTGTGCGTCGAACCCTTTGAGGGCTTCAAATTATTAAGTGATAGTGCCATTTTCTTTTCCTTGTAAACAATAAATCGCAATTACGGTGAACGGATATCGTCGTTTTCGAGGCTATTCGTTCCCAAAATTACGAAATCAATGCTGACATCTTATTCAACAATTCGCAGCAGATGCGGAACTTTTGCGACTATACCTCGCATCGACGGTGTGTCCTCACGCGTGACCTTTTGGTTCAGCTTTGTTATCCCAAGGCTTTTCACGATAGTCTTTTGCTTCTTCGCGTAACCGATAGAACTCTTATAATACTGGATCGTAATGGTTCCGCCGTCATGTGTCTCAGTTTTCTTTGCCATGTTATTACTCGTCGAGAAACTAGCTTTTTGCCTGTTAAACAGGCGGGTTTCTCGGTTACACTAATTCTTCAACCTGCTTTCCTCGCAACCGGGCGACTTCCATCGGATCCTTCATTCGAAGTAGCCCGTTAAACGTCGCTCGTATCACATTATGGTTGTTGTTGCTTCCCAGAATTTTCGTACGCACGTTATGAACACCAAGTGACTGCAGAACCGCCCTAACCGCGCCTCCTGCAATCACTCCGGTACCTTCTGCGGCCGGTTTGAGCAGCACCCGGCCAGCTCCATACTCGCCGATCATTTCGTGCGGCAATGTGCCGTCGATGAGCGGAACTCGGATCAAGTTGTTCTTCGCGGATTCGATTGCCTTTTTGATCGCATTCGGGACCTCTTTCGCTTTCCCGGTTCCGAATCCGACATGGCCCGCTTCGTCACCAACGACCACAAGGGCAGCAAACGATAGGTTTTTACCACCTTTCACAACTTTTGTGACACGGTTGATCGAGATCAACTGATCCTTAAGTATCAAACTGTTCGGAGAAATTCTTTGTTTATTCTTCATCATTGCCTTTTTCTGCAGGATTCGTCTCTGCTTCGCCCCTATTGAGACCTGCCGCACGCGTAGCATCGAGCAACGCTTTGACCCGCCCGTGATATACATATCCGCCGCGGTCAAACACAACACTTGAAACCCCAGCCGCCTGAGCCCTTTCGGCGATCGCCTTTCCAACGATCTCAGCAGCTTCGATATTCCCACCGCTCTTCACACTAAGATCCTTTTCCGTTGTCGATGCCGTTGCGATCGTCTTGCCAGCCTTATCGTCGATCACCTGAGCGTAGATGTGGTTGAGGCTGCGGAACACTGCCAACCGCGGACGGTCGGCAGAACCTTGCACTTTCTTGCGAATGCGGCTATGGACGCCCCTGCGAATTTCTGCTCTACTTTTCTGTGCCATAATCTTAAATTGCTCTATTAACGATCCTACTTACCGGTCTTTCCAGGTTTCAGTTTGTAAAACTTGTCCGAATAACGCACGCCTTTGCCTTTATACGCGTCTGGCTTGCGAAGTCGGTTCAATTCAGCAGCGACTTGCCCGAGTTTCTGCTTGTCAATACCACTGAGTGTGATAGTCGTTTGGTACTGATTAATCGACGCTTTCGTATTGACACGCTCAGTTTTTGCATCGATTCCGTCCGGAAGGATGTATTCCACCGGGTGTGAGTACCCTAATGCAAACAATATCTTCCTGCCCTGAACCTCGGCCTTATATCCAACCCCGACAACGTCCATCGCCTTGCTAAACCCTTCTGTGACACCAACGACCGCATTATTTGCGAGAGCCCGTGCAAGGCCGTGAAATGCCGACTTATCATTACTCGCACGTTCGGCAACCAACGTGCCTTCTTCTTGTTTGAAGGTGATGCCGGACGGAACGGGCGTTTTCAAGGTACCCTTCGGCCCATTAACTTCCAATTCGGAATCATTGATCGCTATCGTGACACCGGTCGGTATCGTGATGGCCTTCTTTCCTACTCGTGACATAATTACCTCAGTAAATCGCTATTCTAGGACCACCTTAAACCTTAATAAACTTCCGCCAATATCTCGCCGCCGATGTTCTCCTGGCGAGCCTTTTTCCCGCTCATCAGTCCTTTTGAGGTCGAGACAATATTTACGCCGTATCCGCCCAATACCCTTGGTACGGCATTTGAACCGACATAAACTCGTCGGCCCGGTCGAGACACCCGAGACAAATGCGTGATCGACGAAACGCCTTTCGCGTCGTAACGAAGGAACACGCGGATCATATATTTGACGCCTTCGCCCTTCGTTACAAAATTATTGATATAGCCTTCTTCCTTGAGGATTCGGGCAACTTCCAGCTTCAACTTCGATCCTGGAATGTCAACGCGGGTATGGTTAGCTGCGATCGCATTGCGAATTCGCGTAAGCATATCAGCTATTGGATCTGTCATTACTCTTAAACTCCGTTAGATAAATTGCGGTGGTTCGCGCATTTGGCCGCCTTCCGCATTTGGATAAAATTACCAGCTCGATTTAACGACGCCCGGGATCTGCCCTTCCAGCGCAAGTTCCCTCAGTGCGATACGCGAGACCCCGAATTTCCTGAGATATCCTCGCGACCGTCCCGATTGTGAGCAACGGTTGCGAACCCGTATCGGACTCGCGTCACGTGGAAGTTTTTGCAGTCCCAATACCGCCGCGTCGACTGCTTCAGGCGTCGATTTCGGATCATTGATGATCTTCTTGAATCCCGCACGACGCCCTGCATACTGCACGGTCATCTTGCGGCGCTTTTCGTTCTTTACAACTTTGCTGATCTTTGCCATATTTTTTCTGCTTCGCGATAAATCTACGGTGAAACGTTCAACTTTATTGCCTGAACGGCATTCCGAGCGATTTCAGAAGCGATCGGGCTTCGTCATCGTTTCGGGCGGTCGTTATGATCGAAATATTCATCCCGCGGGTCTTATCGACCTTGTTGAAGTCGATTTCCGGGAAAATAAGCTGTTCACGTATCCCGAGTGTATAGTTTCCACGGCCGTCGAAAGCCTTTCCCGAGATTCCACGAAAATCGCGGACGCGCGGTAGGGCCACCGAGATAAGCCTGTCAAGAAACTCGTACATTCGATCGCCACGCAGCGTGACCATTGTTCCAATGTTCATTCCCTGTCGCAATTTAAATGCCGCGATCGACTTCTTTGCCTTTGTGATTACCGGTTTCTGGCCGCTAATTGCTTTCAATTCTTCTGTGGCGGTATCAAGGATCTTCGCGTTGCTGCTCGCTTCACCAAGTCCCATATTGATTACAACCTTTTCGATCTTGGGAACAGCCATCGGATTCTTGATCTCGAATTCCTTTGCCAACGCGCCCGCGATCTCTTTCTTATATTTTTCTTTTAATCTAGCCATTGTTTGAGTCGCTCCTCAACTTGTGTTTGGGTCTCGCTAGGGATGCGTTTCCAAACCTCAAACCTTTTCTTGGTCTGTTTCCTCAGTCTTCTTCGGTTCACGTTTGTAATTTCCGGAATCCGCGATCAATTGTCCACTCTTAGCGATACGGACCTTCTTGCCATCGCGAAGTTCGATCTTTACGCGGGTCGGCTTGCCGGATTCCGGATCGATCAACGCCACATTCGACGCGTTCACCCAAGCTTCCTGTTCCTTAATGCCGCCTTCGACATTCATTTGGGGAACCGCTTTTCGGTGGCGTTTTACAATCATCGCACCTTCAACCTTCACCTTCCCTGATCGAGCGTCAACCTCAATCACTTTTCCGCGATACGGCTGTCGTTTTCCAGCGGAATCGTAGCGGTTATACTCTTTTCCCGCGATAAAAACTACCTGATCGCCGCGCTTGATCTTGCTGTTAACTGTCCCTTTCTTTACCGTTTTCATCGATTAAATAACCTCCGGCGCAAGCGAAACGATCTTCATAAAATTCTTTTCGCGCAACTCACGGGCTACCGGGCCAAATACGCGGGTACCGATAGGCGTTCCATCATCTTTGATAAGCACCGCGGCGTTCTCATCAAATCGTATATACGTGCCGTCTTTCCGACGAACTTCCTTCCGGGTCCTAACAATTACTGCGTTGTAGACCTTTCCCTTTTTTGCGGTTCCATCGGGCGCCGCCTCTTTGACGGTCACTTTTATTTTGTCGCCTAGACGTGCGATCTTACTTGTTGACCCGCCGATCGGTGCGATCATCTCGACACGCTTTGCACCTGAATTATCCGCGACGGCCAAAGACGTCTGCATCTGAATCATAACTATTCTCCGGTTGTCAGCATCTACTGCTGACTTCTCACTACTACAATTCTGCCTTGTGAATTATTTCAACTACTCGCCACCTTTTCTTGGCGGAAAGAGGTCTCGTTTCGGCGATTCGAACCTTGTCGCCGATTTTTGCTCCAAGCTCGTCGTGTGCCATAAACCGCTTTCGGCGGCGCACATACTTGCGGTATACAGGATGCTTGACCAATCGGTCCACCCGTACTACGACAGTCTTGGTCATCTTGTCTGACGCTACAACGCCTATTCTTTCCGCACGCTTTCCATGTTTCTTGTCCGAAACCGAAGCCTGTCCTTCCTCCGAAGCGCTCGAAACACTCGCAACCACATCCGAGACAGCTTCCGAAACCGCCGCCGCAACAGATCCTGCTGCAGCTTCGACCGTCTCGACAATGTTCTCGATCACAGATTTCTGATCCTCGTTAGCATTGACTTCGCTTTCAGCTGACACTGTCGAGCTATCTTCTACTTCGTCGTTGTTGTTCTTCTTTACCATTTTCTTATCTCAACCGATTAAGCCTTGGCTTCTCCCGCGTCAGTTTTTTTGCTTTCCATGAGCGTAAATACTCTTGCCAGCGTTTTCTTCTCGCGGCGAATGTCATTGACAGTTTCTCCAACGCCGAGTGTCTTTCTGAATTTGAGCCGAAACAGCGATTCTTTCAAGGCATCTGCTTGTTCGTTCAATTCTTCGAGATTCATCTCACGAAGTTGATCAAGTTGCTCTTTCCGTTTCATACTTAAACTATGCCTCCCTCGAGGTCCTGACGGGTTACAAACTTCGTCTTGACCGGCAATTTCTGCGCAGCCAATCGCATCGCTTCGCGAGCCAAAACCTCTTCGACGCCCTGTATCTCGTACAACACTCGACCAGGTCTCACGACGGCCACCCAGTGATCAGGGGCCCCTTTTCCGCTTCCCATGCGAGTTTCGGCTGGTTTCTTGGTAATCGGCTTATCCGGAAACATCCGGATCCAAACTTTACCGCCGCGTTTAATGTGGCGAGTCATCGCGATACGTGCCGCCTCGATCTGGCGATCCGTTATCCAGCCAGCTTCCAATGTTTTCAGTCCGAAGTCACCGAAGTTCAGCTTATCACCGCGCGTTGCTTTTCCACGCATTCGGCCTTTCATAACTCTTCGGTGCTTGACCTTTTTCGGCATCAACATAACTAAATTCCTCGTTCTCTAGTGTCTGATAAATACTTATCGGTTTCTGTCGTCTCTTCTGGGGCGTCGGTCTCCGCGGCCGCGCATCGCCGAACGGTCAGCCTTTACCTCATTGACCGGATCGCTGGTCGTTCCCCGTGCCATTGATGCGTTCGGATCCAGTATTTCGCCGCGATATATCCACACTTTAACGCCGATGATCCCAAACGTTGTCAAGGCCTCAGCAAATCCGTAGTCGATATCGGCACGAAGCGTGTGCAGTGGAAGTCGGCCGACTAGCGACCATTCAGTTCGTGCGATCTCAGCCCCATTCAAACGCCCGGCGATCATTACTTTGATCCCTTGAGCACCGAAGCGCTGCGATTCCTCAATCGTTTTCTTCATCGCGCGGCGAAATGCGATCCGCTTCTCAAGCTGTTGTGCGATCTTTTCAGCCTGAAGTTGCGCGTTGAGTTCGGGATGGCGAATCTCCTGGATTGAGATCAGAACTTCGCGCCCGGTCTTTTTCGACAGATCTTCGCGTAGCTTTTCGATCTCGGCACCCTTTCGGCCAATAATGATCCCCGGCCGCGACGTGTAAATGATGATCTTCAATCGCGTAGCCGCACGCTCGATGTCGATGTGCGAAACCCCGCCACCACTAAAGCGCTTCTTAAGGTCACGCTTGAGGTTAAGGTCTTCCGCAAGGAACTCCGCAAATTCCTTCTTGGCAAACCAATGCGAATGCCAATCCTTGTTGTACCCGACCCGAAATCCGTATGGATGAACTTTCTGTCCCATAAATTTATCGCCTACTGCCTTTCGACATCCTCGTTAATCTTTTGCTGCGCCTCATCGGCAGGCTGCGTTTCATTAAGTTCCGCCGGCGTCTGCGACGCGACATTTTTCGCATCCGCGATCTCGCCCTTTGCCACTGCATTCTGCACTTCAGCCGAAGCTTCCGGCGTTAGGTTGTCAATCGTCTCCGACGAATCAACGAGCGCCGTGTCTACTTCCACCGGAGCCGCAGTCATCTTCGGCTTTTCAATCTCCTCAGCTGTAACTGCCGGTTTCGAAGCGGATTTTTCAGCCTTCAGGGCCTTCTTCGCAGCGATCTTTTTGAGAGTTGCCTCTGATTTCTTAAACGGCTCGTCCTTTGCCTGCGTTTCGCTCGTCACCTGGATCGTAATGTGACAATAATGACGCTGTTCTCTATAGGCTCTCCCCTGAGGCGCCGGACGCATACGACGTCGTCCTTTCGTCGGCCCCATATCAACAAAGCAAGTTTTCACCCAGAGTCCGTCCGGGTCGATCGCTATATTCTGCTGTTCAGCCAGATAAGTTGCATTCGCTATCGCGGAATTAAGACACTTCGCAATCGGTTGCGCTGCTCGCTTGTCAGTGAATTTGAGAATCGCCAACGCCCTCGAAACATTGACACCGCGGATCATATCGATCACAAGACGCGTTTTGCGCGGCGAGCCCTTCAAATATTTTGTTTTTGCTATCGCTTCCATATATCAATTTCAGATTGCGGATGTTGGATTCGAAGATCTGAGATCCAAAACCCATCTACTTGCGTTTAGCCATTTTCTCGGCTTTCGTTCCCGGATGCCCTTTAAACATTCTCGTCGGCGAGAATTCGCCCAGCTTATGGCCGACCATATTCTCGGTGACAAAAACTGGAATATGACGTTTGCCATTGTGGACACCGAATGTAAGGCCCACCATATCCGGTGAGATCGTCGAACGGCGCGACCACGTCTTGATCGCGGGCGGTTTGTTGCCGCCCTCCAGGATACGTTTCAAGGTCTTAGAAACGCTCAAATCGATAAATGGTCCTTTTTTTAATGAACGTGGCATATTTCAAGTTCGGATTCGGATTTTGGATCTCGGATTTGTTCAAACCTAAAACCAAAAGACCTAAAACCTATTTTCTCCTTCTATCCTTCACGATCATGTTGCTCGTGCGTTTATTCTTCCGTGTTTTGAAACCACGGGTCGGCTGTCCCCATGGCGTGACCGGGTGACGTCCTCCCGACGTCTTTCCCTCACCGCCGCCGTGCGGATGATCTACGGGATTCATTGCAACACCGCGGACCTTGGGGCGTCGACCCATCCATCGCGACCGGCCGGCCTTACCTAAGCTAACATTCTCGTGTTCGGTGTTTCCCACCTGGCCGACCGTAGCCATACAAACGACCGGCACTTTCCGGACCTCGCCGGACGGCATACGCAGTTGCGCGTGATCACCTTCTTTCGCGACGATCTGAGCAAAACCGCCAGCTGACCGAACCATCTGTCCGCCCTTCCCAGGCCGAAGTTCAATATTGTGGACTTCGGTACCAAGCGGGATGTTCTTTATCGGCAGTGCGTTACCGGGCAATATATCCGCATCTTCACCGCTGACTACCATCGTGCCGACCGTCAGCCCCACCGGTGCGAGTATGTATCGCTTCTCACCGTCAAGATAAACGATCAGGGCGATGTGTGCTGAACGGTTAGGATCGTATTCAAGTTGTGAAACGCGTCCAGGGATTCCGGCTTTGTCACGCCTGAAATCGATGATCCTGTAAAAGCGCTTGTGCCCTCCGCCTCGTCGTCGGATCGTGATTCGGCCGTCATTATTCCGGCCAGATATCCTTTTCTTCGCTTCAAGCAACGATTTTTCGGGTGTTGCTCCCGGCGTCAATTCGTCGCGAGTCAGATATGTCTGATAGCGGCGTGCCGGCGATGTCGGTTTTAATCTCTTGATTCCCATATTTCCATTTTGGATTTTGGATTAGCGATTTTGGTTAGGTCGTAAAAGCGAAATCCAAAATCTACAATCCACGATCGCTAAATCGCTTCTGCGTAATCGACCATTGGTTGATCTTTTCTCAAGGTAACGTATGCCTTCTTCCAGTTTGCCCGTCGGCCTTCCTGTCTGCCCCGGCGTTTCATTTTCCCCTCATACTGAATCGTCCGAACTGAGGCAACCTTGACGTTAAAAATCTCTTCGATGGCACCTTTTATGTCTATCTTGGTGGCCTTGCGGTCAACACGAAACGTCAGAACCTGACCCTGCTTACGGTCACTGTTCTCGTCAGTCGAATCTTCCTTAAGGATGACGCTCTTTTCGGTCACGACCGGTGTCTTCAAAATATCCCAGACTCCCAACTTACTCATTTTCAGCTGCCTCCGCTGTAGATTCGGCCGAAACCTTTACCACCGGTTTCTTAGCCTTTTCGGCTTTCGGTGTGGCGGCCGCTTGTGTTCCTGCTGCTTCGCTCGAGCTCCCGCCTTCACGAGCCGGGTTAAGCAATTGCCCTAACTCTTCAACCGCTGCTTTCGAAATAAGAAGCTTCTCGTGATAAATAAGATCATATATGTTGAGTCCGAAGCTGTTCGTCACTTTAGTTTTCTGGACGTTTCGCGACGAAAGCACAAGATTTTCATTATCAAGCGAATCAACGATCAGCATCTTTGCGCGCTTCTTGGCATCACCGAGACCCAATGTTCCGATCACTCCAAGAAAATCCTTCGTCTTCGGCGAAGTAACTCCGAACTCGTCAATTATGATCAGGTTCCCTTCGCGAAGTCTCTCCGAAAGCGCAGAGCGGAGCGCACCCCGACGCATTTTCTTCGGCATATTGTATGACCAATCACGCGGCTGAGGTCCGTGAACATTGCCGCCGCCTTTCCAAAGGGGCGATCTCAGCGACGCGATCCGCGCTCGGCCGGTTCCCTTTTGTTTCCAAAGCTTTCGCCCAGAACCGGACACGTTGCCGCGAGTTTTCGTTGCCGATGTTCCCTGACGACCGTTCGCCTGATAGTTTATGACGGCCGCATGTATTAGCGACTCATTCAACTCCACGTCGAAAACGGCGTCTGAAAGTATAACTTCCCCGACCTCTTCATTCTTCAAATTGCGAACCTTAACGGTAGGCATAATCTTAACTCCATTCGAGTTCTGAGTTCACACTTTGTGAGCTCTGAAACGTTTATGACTTCTTAACAACCACCAAGCTTCCGTTAGGTCCCGGCACAGCACCGCGAACCATCAAAAGATTGTTTTCAACATCAACTTTCGCGACGGTGAGCCCCTTTACGGTAACGCGAGCATCACCCATATGGCCGGACGACTTCATTCCCTTCATTACGCGAGAAGGATAGGCTGACTGGCCGATCGAGCCCGGTGCACGAACGCTCATCGAACCGTGCGATTCAGGGCCTCGACGAAAATTGTGTCGCTTGATCGTTCCCGCGAATCCGCGTCCTTTAGATCTCCCGACAACCTCGATCTTGTCGCCGTCGGCAAATAGGTCGACCTTGACCTGGTCACCGATCGCCGCATCCGGAGCGTCCGTCAAACGGATCTCCTTTAGGACACGTGTCGGCGGGAGGCCGCCACCGGTCTTTTCAAAATGGCCTCGAAGCGGCTTTGTGACGTTCTTCATCCGGATCGGTTTGTCTTCAACAAACCCCAGCTGAACCGCGTTATAGCCGTCTTTTCCGACCTCGCTTTTCGTCTGCACGACGACACAAGGCCCGGCCTTTATCACAGTTACCGGTGTAACGGTTCCGTCTTCCGCAAAAAGCTGCGTCATACCGACTTTTCTACCAATGATTCCGCTTATCATAACTTTCCTGGGTCCGGCAATTTTCACGTCAAGTCATTGTTTCGTGCCCGATTCCGGCTCGCGAACGGTGGCTTTACACGCCATCTAGACTAGTTCTTACCGAATGCCTTTATCTCGACGTCGACGCCTGCAGGCAGATCCAATTTCATCAGCGCATCAACCGTTTCGGCCGTTGGATCGAGAATGTCCATGAGCCGCTTGTGCGTCCGGATCTCGAACTGTTCGCGTGATTTCTTATCGACGTGTGGCGATCTCAAAACCGTCCACTTATTCTTAATGGTCGGAAGAGGGATCGGGCCTGCAATACTCGCTCCCGTTCTCTTCGCCGTTTCCACGATCTCCTGCGTGGATTGGTCCAGCACCCGGTGATCGTAGGCTTTTAGCTTGATGCGAATTTTTTCGTTTAACATAATCTTCCGTCGTAATGTAGGTTATTTGCCTCTGTGTTCGCAGCAATAGCCTGAGTATTCTTATTCCACCACTTCCGACACCGTTCCGGCACCTACCGTTCGGCCGCCTTCGCGAATCGCGAACCGGAGGCCTTTCTCCATTGCGATCGGCGCGATCAATGTTATCTCCATCTGGATGTTGTCGCCCGGCATCACCATCTCAACCCCTGCAGGCAGGTTCGCAACTCCCGTTACGTCCGTTG
>JBAUGL010000104.1:0-10033 GCA_049679665.1 Pyrinomonadaceae bacterium
GTTTGAGGCCGGTTTGGGGTTAAGGTCGGTGAGTTCTATTTTATAACCCTCGAATTTAAAGTGGTTATCGCCCTGGCCCGTGTTGAGCTCGACGATCTTGGAGGTTTTGCCTTGTTTTGACGCGTTGATCTTGATCTTTGCGTTACCGGCCCAGATACAATCTACATCTGTGGGGCAGCGTGAATCTTCGACCATCTCAATGAAATGGATCTTGATCTTGCTTTGTGTCAAACTCTCTTCCTTGTTGACGCCAATTCTGACCGTCTCGGTTGAGCAGTCATCGGCAAAAACGGTGAAGATCAGACTAAAGAGCAAAAGTAGAGCGAAGGTTTTCATATAAATTAGACGGGATCGCGCTTGCGGGCGTTGCAGAAATTCGCAGGCGTAGAGAAATCAACTCGCGCTAAGCCGCGGCTCCGGCCGGTTTGATCTTTGCGATGATGGCATTGGCGAATTCCTCCGTTTTTGCGGTACCGCCAAGATCCTTTGTTATAGATCTGCCATCGGCGAACGTTTCAAGCATCGCGGTTTCGGTGCGGTCGGCCGCGTCGGTTTCGCCAATGTGACGAAGCATCAGTATTGCGGACATAAGGATCGCGGTCGGGTTTGCGATCCCCTGACCGGCGATATCCGGCGCGGAGCCGTGAACCGCTTCAAAAACGGCGCCTTGCTCGCCGATATTCGCACCCGGGGCGAGCCCGAGCCCGCCGATAAGTCCTGCGCACAGATCAGATACGATGTCGCCGTAAAGGTTCTCAAGCACAAGAACGTCGAACTGCTCGGGACGCATCACGAGCTGCATACAGCAATTATCGATGATCTTGTCGTCGGCCTCGAGTTCGGGAAAGTCTTTCGCAACGTTGTAGAAACATTCGAGAAACAGGCCGTCCGAGAGCTTCATAATATTAGCTTTGTGAACGGCGGTCACTTTTTTGCGGCCGTTTGCGCGAGCATATTCGAAACCGTACTTAGCGATACGCGTCGAAGCTTTTTCCGTGATTATCTTGATGCTTTCGACCACGCCCGGCACGACGACATGTTCGAGGCCGGCGTACAGATCTTCGGTATTCTCGCGCATAACAACGAGGTCAAGGCCCGGATAACGGCACGGCACATTGGGCAAAGCCTTGACCGGGCGGACATTGGCATAGAGATCCAGCGCCTTTCGCAGGCCGACGTTGACCGACGAAAAGCCTTTGCCGACCGGCGTCATCTGCGGCCCTTTGAGCGCGACCTTATTGCGCTTTATCGATTCGATCGTCGATTCCGGAATTGTCGTCCCAAACTTTTCGTGCGCCAGGGCTCCCAAAATATGCGTTTCCCATTTGATATCGACGCCCGATGCCTCAATGATCCGCACCGTCGCCGCGATGATCTCGGGCCCGATGCCATCGCCCGGAATTAATGTGATCGTATGTTTTGCCATTTTCGGTTTATCTTCAAGAAATACTCAGTTCTATCGTTTCGATATATTAGCACGACCACCGAGAATTGCAGATGTAGGGCATTGTTGCCGTCGGCATCCGTACTCTATAATTGTGACAAGCTAACATTATGAAGTCAGACGTTTTAATAATAGGCGGCGGTGTGATCGGGCTTAGTATTGCGCGTGAACTGCAAAAGTACGGAGCGGGCCAAATCACGATCGTCGAACGCGGCGAGACCGGCAGAGAATCTTCGTGGGCGGCGGCGGGAATGCTTGCTCCGAATGCCGAGACCCACAGGGACGACGATTTTTATCGGTTTTGCCTCGAATCAAACAGACTTTACCCGGAATTTGCGGCTGAATTGCTCGACGAAACCGGTATCGATGTTGAGCTTGATAGAAGCGGGACGCTTTATCTTGCGTTTACAGAAAGCGACGCGTCGGAGATCAGCGAGCGGTATGAGTGGCAGCACAAGTCAGGCCTGAACGTACTGCGACTAACGGCGTCGGAGATAAGAATGACGGAGCCGTTCGTATCACCTGATGTTCACGAGGGGTTGTTTTTTCCAGATGATTGGCAGGTGGAGAATCGGAAATTATTACAAGCGCTGAAACGGTTCGCGGAGCTTAACGGCATAAAGATCGTCAATGACGCGGAGATAAAGAGTATAAAGGTTGACTCGGGCCGCGCGACGGGTGCGGCGAGCGATCGGACCGAGTTTGACGCGGCGGTTACCGTTCTTGCAACCGGAGCATGGACATCATTCATCAGTATCGACAAGCACGCCAACCCAATAAATGTAAAGCCGATGCGCGGACAGATGGGTTCGTTTCGCACTGCAAAAAGGCTTTTTCAACGAGTGATCTACAGTCCGCGAGGCTACCTCGTTCCGCGTGCCGACGGGCGGATACTCGTGGGGGCGACGGTTGAAGACGCAGGTTATGATAAACGTGTGACCGAGGCAGGTCTAGAATATTTGCGGGCGACGGCTGATGAGATCGCGCCGACACTTGCGAGCCTGCGAATTGACGAGACATGGGCGGGGCTTCGGCCATACGCTGCGGACGGATTGCCCGTTATTGGTGAATTTCCGGGCGTATCGGACCTGTACGTCGCCACCGGGCATTTCCGCAACGGGATATTGCTTGCGCCGCTGACTGCGAAGATGGTCGCAGAATCGATCATGAACGGCGGAAGCCAGTATCAATGGAGGCGGTCTGCCCCGCAAATATTTCATCCGGCCGCCGGAAGCACGCGGTAGTAAAACTTTTGTATGCGAATTCTGCTGATACCAATTATTCTTCTTTTAATTTCCGCACATGCTCCGGCACAGTCGCGTCGGGTTCCACCCGGACAGACCGCACGAGCGGCGGTCGCGACCGACCGGTTCAACGATCTTACCGTACGCGAAATGTTTGACGAGGCAAATACTTACAACAAGACCAAATTTGCCGAATACGAGACAAAAAAAATCCCCTATAACGAAGCTCTCCGCAAAACGACCGAGAAAGAGCGGAAGCAGCTGGCAGCGAAATATGCTGCGGCCGGCAAAGAGCGAGAGGGCCTTGCCGGGGAGGATCTCTACTATTTGGGATTGCTCCATTGGATCGCTGAAAATCTTGACGGAACACGATCAAACCTCGCCAAATATCTTGGCTCGGCGAAAACGGATGTGGACAAGTCGCAGATGGCACGCTCGGTTATTGCCGTCGCTGCCGCGAAAACAGGAGATTTCGAAACGGCCGAGCGATACTTGACGCAATATCGCGAATCGGAACCGATAAAGTTGAATGAGCTGGCAAGAATGGAGGTTGAGTTGGCAAAGGCCTATCTCGAGAAAAAGAACGCGAAGGACGCTTCTGTTCACGCTGACCTTGCGTTTAAAACCTATCTTTCGATGCTGAACGATCCGCAGAAACGAGCTGGGCTTCTTGATGAAATGCTCGATGCAGGTATGCTCGCGTTCGAGGCCCATGCGGCAAAAGGCGACATAGAGCCGGCGGAATCCGCGCTTCTGGCGATGAAGATAGCCGCGGCCAAGGCGGGTTCGCCGAGCTTCTATTATTACGCCGTTGATCAGCTGATCAAGTATCGGATAGAGACGGGCCGAAAGCCCGAAGCTATGCAAACTCATTCTGAGGCGATCACGGCCGCCGCAAAGGACTTCGTATCGCAATTTCACCAAACTGACGTGACGAAGCGGCTAAAAAAACGTGAGGTACATTACAAACTGCTTGGCGAGTCGGCTCCGGAACTAAAAAATGTCGATCAATGGTTCCCGGGCGTCCCGCAAACGCTGACCGAACTTCGGGGAAAGGTCGTGCTTCTCGATTTTTGGGCTACGTGGTGCATGCCGTGCATTGAAGCATTTCCGCACCTGCGCGAATGGCAGCGCGACTTTGCGAATGATGGACTGGTCATCCTTGGCGTAACGCGTTATTACGGCAAGGCGGGCGGGCCTACGGCGGCGGACCGGCCAAAGGAGATCGAGTTTCTCAAGACCTTTAAGGATAGGCACGATCTGCCGTACGACATTGTCGTCTTAAAGAATCAACTAGACCACCTAACCTACGGAGCAACCGCGATCCCTACGGCAGTTCTTATCGATCGAAAGGGCGTGATACGATACCTCGAAAGCGGAACTAGCCCGACGCGGATCGAAGATCTCAACAATATGATCGTGAGGCTTCTTGCCGAAAAATAATCCGATGGCAAAAGACGGCCGCAGACCGAAAAGCACAACACAAAATTTCTATGACCGCATCGCCGACGTTCACAATCTGGCGATGAAAGTAAACGGCTATCGAGCGTCCGTGGCGAAGTATTTGCGCTCAATGGACCTCGGGATCGTGTACGATTCGGCCGTGCTCGACGCCGGGAGCGGGACAGGGATCGTGACTCTCGGGTTTTATGATTCCGGATTAAAGCCCCGAACGATGATAGACCTCGATCTGTCGTTCAAATCGTTGCGAGTCGCCCGCGAGCAGTTTGAACGGGAAAAAGATCACGGGGTAAGACGGACCCGATTCGTGCAAGGCAATATTCTCCAAATACCATTTGCCGACGAGACGTTCGACCTGGTGTTGACGTGCGGGGTGCTCGAATATGTTTCGCTTGACGATGGGCTGCGCGAGATGGCCCGCGTACTCAAGCCGGGCAAAAACTTGGTGTTGATCCCGGTAAAACCGTCATTTGTGGGCACGGTGCTGGAGCTGCTGTATAAATTCAAGCTGCACCCGTTAGAAGAGGTCAAAGGTACCGCAGCTCAGTATTTTGACATCGTCGGCAACTACGAATTTCCGGTAACTGAACCGATCGGCTGGTCAAAAATGTTATATCTATTGGAAAAGAAACGAATTTGATGTCAACGATCGTAACGCGTCCATTGATAATCGGCCATCGCGGTGCAAGCGCTGTGGCGCCAGAGAACACATTCACCGCTTTTCGACAGGCGGTCGAGGTTGGCGCAGACGGAATCGAGTTTGATGTGCGACTTTCGAAGGACGGTGTGCCGGTCGTGATCCACGATCGATCCCTCGAACGCACAGGACGAAAATTCGGCCTTGTCGCCGACTGCACAGCAGCAGAATTGGGGAAGCTTGACGTGGGCTCATGGTTCAATGCCACTTATCCGAGGTTGGCGCGGGACGAATATTCGCGTGAGTCTGTGCCGACGCTAATGGCCCTTCTTGCACAACTTAGGTCATTCACCGGTGTGATCTATATCGAACTAAAATGCGACAACGATATAGCCAAGCTCTCACAAGAGGTTTGCGACGTGATCAGACATTCAGGCCTGGCCCCACAGATAGTCGTAAAAAGTTTCACGCTCGGCGTCATCCCTTATTTCAAGATATATTGCCCTGCGGTAAAGACGGCGGCACTCTTCGCTCCGAAGGTGATGCGGTATCTAAGGAAGGAGAAACACCTGGTGAAAATCGCGACTGAGTTTGGGGCCGACAGACTTTCACTTCATTACTCATTAGTGACCGGCAAGTTGATGAAGAAGGTTGAGAAGGCGGGACTCCCGGTGACGATCTGGACGGCGGACAATCCACGATGGGTAACACGAGCGCAGGAACTCGGCATCGACTCCGTTATAACAAATGAACCCGCACGCCTGCTTGAACGGCGAAATGGACTCGCCGTAATCAGCCAAACCTACTAAGGTATGCCCAAGCTACTGATTGGGTTTTGTAAATTTGGCGTCGTCGATCTCGACGTTGTGCTTTATCTCGGTAGCCGTCGAGACGAAGGTAAACTGCGGAAGAACGACACGTAACTTTGAAGGCACCTTGAGGCCATCGACTTCAGTCCGACCATCAATATACGTATTAGTGGGCATCGTTCCCTCGGGCGAGATTGACATCCCGTCGATACGTACGAGTAGGCCGCTCGCTATATCGAAAAAAAATGATTGTTGCGGAACGCCCGCCGGTGTCGCCGACAAGACATATGCATCTCTGCCATCTACCTTCTCGATTCCCTTAAACTCAAGCTTGCCGTAAGTTTTTTCGATATCAAATTCCGCGTCGAATTGACTTTGAATCTTTGTCTGCAGCAACTCCGCTCCTTCCTTGGTACGGCTGCCCTGGACGGGATTCACAGTCCAGGCGGTCGTGCCGTCAAACACTTCTATTATCTCGCCGATGCCCTGCAGGTTTACGACAGAATAGTTCCTATTTGGCGACGCGGTGATCGATTCAAAGGTGCCGGTCAAATTCATTGGCTGGAGTTCTATCTTCCCTTTTACGACGCGGTTCTTGATCTTCGCATATGCTTCACGGCCCCCGGCTGCCTTCATGTATTTATCGAGGATCTCACTCACAGCGGGTAACTTAGGAGACGTCGGCGGCGCCGGTATTGATTCCGCAGGGGGTTTCGGAGCCGCGGGGGTGACGACTGCTTTAGGAACCACCGGCGGCTTAACGTCGGTCTGTGCAATTGATGTCGACGTAAATAGGGCAATTAACGAAATGGTGATCGATATGAATTTCATAGTAAATATTAGTAAAAATCGAGTTTTAGCGTATAGAGCGATGTAAAATAAACTTGATGGCAGCGTCGAGCTGGCTGTCTCGCCCGTGGAGCAATTGGGCTCTAGTCAACAATACTTTGACGTCTGGGGCAACACCATGGCCCTCGATCAGAACCTTCTTCGGCGAACGATAATCCGAAATCGCGTACTGGAATATGGCGCCGGTAGGCAGTTTATCAAAAACTGACGGCAAAACGGCGCCGGCCGTCGTGTCGCCAACGATCTTAGCTCGGCCAACCTCCTGCAATCCGGCGGCGAATACCTCACTGGTCGAGCCTGAGCCGTGGTCGGTCAGCAGTACCAACGGACCAGTGAAAGCGTTGTCCTGGGGATATGCTATAAATTCCATTTTCGAGCTGCGACCATTCATTGTTCCGAGCGAAGTGCGTCTTTTTACGAGGTGGCCCGCGACACCGCCGGCCATTCCGCCGATGCCGCCGGGATTTCCGCGGAGATCGATAATTAACCCCTTCGAATCTTTATACAATGAGATCGCCTTTCTTATCTTCGGCATTTGTGGAATTAGCCACATATTGAATCGAATGTAACCGATGTTGTTAGGCAGCAAGCGCGATTCGAACAAAACCTCCTGAGGTGGAAAATTGCCGATGGCCTTCGACATCTCCGACTTTACACGCTTGCGTTCAATCAAAAAAACCTGCGACCGATCCTGGCCGTTCAACAGCTCGAGTTTCGCGGTGGTTCCCGGATCACCGTCGAACGTCGCTACCAGAGCTCGCTCGCGATACATCCGCTTGAGCTGATTGGTCATCGGAGTCGCGGCGAGATATTTCTCAAGTGGTTCAAGGATCTTCGAAACCGTTTCGCCACCGATCCTCTCAACAATGAACCCGGCTTTTACGCCGCCGGCCAACGCACTCGAGCTTGGTTCGACTCTCTTGATGACAGGAACACCGTCGATCATTATTAAATCGATTCCCGTCACTCCGGTTCTTTCCTCATCGTCTGGCAGGCCGTTTCTATCAGGGAATACACTGAAATGGGAGAGTTTCAATTCGGCGAGCATTTTTCGAAGTACCGCGTGAAAATCGTTGTTGCTCGCGGCTTTCATCGCTATCGGCTCAAAGCGTGTCCGAACCTTGTTCCAGTCTACGCCACCAAATGTCGGGTCGAAGTGGTTTTCATTAACCGTGTTCCAAACCTTATCGAATGACTGCTTGCGAAGTGCGGCCTCATTGGGCGCTGGCCGATTGATAACTGCGACGGGCGACTGGGCAATACCCGCTGAAGTTACGATAAGTAATAAACAAAAGAGTCGGCTGATCATTGAGAGATGATAGCTCAACCGGTGAAAATTCCGAAAGCCGCGATAATGATCCGTAAGCAATTAACTGCATCCGATCCTTGCCTTATGGGGTTTGCAATCTCGTCTTTCGGTTTTGAAAGGAACTCGACTTAAGTTTAGTATTATTAAATCGCAGCTTGAACGATAACCGGAGCACCCGCCAATAATGAAATTCTACGACAACATACTCTCGCTGATCGGAAATACGCCATTGGTCAGAATAAATACGCTAGCCAAACAACATGGGATCAAAGCTCAAATCTTTGCAAAAATGGAAAGCTTGAATCCGGGATACTCGGTAAAGGACCGAATCGGGATATCGATGATCGATTGGGCGGAGAAAGAGGGCGTATTGAAAAAGGGAGGGACAGTCATCGAAGCGACCTCTGGAAATACAGGGATCGGACTGGCCTTGACCGCCGCCGTGCGCGGGTACAAGTGCATCTTTATTTTGACCGACAAGGTATCGGTCGAGAAAATGCGATATCTTAAGAGCCTTGGTGCAGACATCGTTGTATGTCCGTCAGCAGCAAAGCACGGAACGCCCGACCATTACGTTTCGACCGCGAAGCGCATATCAGAAGAAACCCCGAATTCATTTTACCCAGACCAGTACAATCATCCGGCGAACCCGGCGGCGCACTACGCGACGACGGGACCGGAGATATGGAATGACACGGACGGTAAGATCACGCACTTTGTTTCCGGCGTCGGCACCGGCGGGACGATCAGCGGGACGGGCCGGTACCTTAAGGAAAAAAATCCGAGTATCAAGGTGATCGGTGCCGATCCCTACGGGTCGATATTCAAGGCATACAAGGATTCAGGCCACGTTCCGGAGGCAACACCGTATCTCGTAGAAGGTATCGGGCAGAGCCTGCCGGTCGGTAATGCCGATATGAAGATCGTCGACGAGATAATCAATGTTACCGACCGTGAGTCGTTCGGGCTTGCTCGTCGGCTTTCCCGCGAAGAAGGCATTTTCTGCGGAGGCTCGACGGGGACAAATTTCGCCGCCGCATTAAAAGTCGCAAAAGACGCCGGCGAAGACGGTCTAATTGTGTTCATTGTCTGCGATACAGGCGAACACTATCTATCAAAATTTCATTCCGATGAGTGGATGAAGGAAAAACTTCTGCTCGAGCCGCAGAAGATCACCGCCGGGCTTATAGTCGAGACGAAGAATTCGGGTGCACCGAGGGAGCTTATATCTGTTGGACCGGATGAAACTGTCAGCGACGCGCTCACCAGAATGAATGAAAACGGCGTAACGCAAATCCCAGTTTTGGACGAGCACCGTGCGGTTGGCAGTTTAAGAGAGAGCCACGTGCTCACAAAACTATTGGAAAACCGCGAGCTTCTAAACGCGAAAGTCCGTGATGTAATGGACCCGAGTTTTCCGGTGCTGGAAATGGATGCAAGCTTTGCCGAAATAAAGGTAAAATTGCACGAATCTCCCGCAGTATTAATAGAAGATTTCAAGCGGATTACGGGTATAATTACCCGCTCAGACGTATTAGACATTCCCAAATGACGGCCGTAGGAGGACTTGTCTGTGGACAACGAGATAATCGAGGACGATGCCATTGCCGAGTCGTCAAAGACTACAGAATTCACTGTACCCGATGAACCGCCGCCACCTGCGGGCAAATGGGTAATGCCGAAACCTGTATTTCAACGCTCAAGCGGCTACGTTCCGACTGATTTTGGAAGACGACCAGATACTGTCGAAACTCCAATAGTGGAGGACGAAGCCCCTGACGAGCAGCCAGCGGTCGACGATCCGGCGTCGCTTCACGAAACGGATCCGCAAGAGGACAAAGTGCCGGAACTTGCCCCGGCATTTGCTGACGACGACAATGACCCTGATGCTCCTGCTATAGAGGAATCAGCTGCAAGCGATTCAAACTCGACCCAATCGAGCAACTCGGGCGAGGTCAATTTTGATCCGACAGAGAGCCATGCAACCGCGGTATACGCACCAGAAAAACAAGGATTCAATGTAACGTTTCTTGCTGTTGTAGTGCTGGTGATGCTTGCACTTGGTGTGCTGGCGCTTGCGGCAGTTTATTTCCTTTACTTTTATCCAACAGTTGCCGCTCCACCGCCGTACTAAAAGCAAAAGGACGGTAAGGATCGCGTCCTGTGACCAGCAGCCGGCCTTTAGGATCGCCGACAGCCGAAAAATGATGAATGTCTGAGGGCACGATACATTTCAACGATAAGGAATTCCCTCTTAACCCGGAGGTCACCACCTTCGGA
>JBAUGL010000105.1:0-14208 GCA_049679665.1 Pyrinomonadaceae bacterium
CGACTATGGTTTTCACCTCATCACGACCGAATTTGAAGACGGCGATGAGAAAGAGATGTATAAACTGATGGACGAGGGCATCACTTCGTTCAAGCTGTTTATGGCATATCCGGGCGTATTCTTGGCGGACGATGCTACGATCTTCAGGGCAATGTCAGCGGCGGGAAAACGCGGCGGGCTGATTTGCATGCACGCGGAAAACGGAATCGTTATAAACGAGATCATAAAACGCTTCCTCGCCGATGGCCGCACGGCTCCCAAGTATCACGCCCTTACTCGCCCAACCATCGCAGAAGCCGAAGGAGTTCATCGTGCCATCGCCATCGCCGAAATGGCCGAGTCGCCGGTTTACATTGTTCACCTAAGCTGCACGGATGCGCTGAATCAGGTGAGACAAGCGAGAGATCGCGGAATCGCGGCGTTTGCCGAGACTTGCCCGCAATATCTTTTCCACTCGATCGAAGATTACGGTGACGATTTCGAAGGCGCGAAATACGTGATGACGCCGCCGCTTCGCGAAAAACACAATCACGCCGAGCTTTGGAAAGGCTTGAAAATGGACGACCTGCAAGTTATCTCAACCGATCATTGTCCGTTCTGTATGAAGGAACAGAAGGAGCTCGGTAAGGATGATTTTTCGAAGATCCCGAATGGCGCGCCCGGCGTCGAAAACCGCATGTCGCTGATCTACAACGGCGGAGTCGTCGAGAACCGCATTTCGCTCAACCGCTTTGTTGAGCTTACATCGACGGCCGCCGCAAAGATGTTTGGCCTCTTCCCGAAAAAAGGGACGATCGCAGTGGGTTCAGACGCTGATATAGTCATTTTTGATCCGGAAAAAGAACACACCTTCGGCGTAGATGCCGAGCACATGAACGTCGATTACTCCTCCTACGAAGGCTGGAAGATTAGGGGCAAGGTCGAGACCGTCCTTTCACGCGGCCGCGTCATCATAGAAAATGGCGAACACACCGGGAAACAAGGCTACGGAATGTTCCTCAAGCGCGGCGAGTGCGTGAAGGTTTAGACAAGGTGATTTCCGTGTCCGTCGCCCGTACTTACGGCGGGCTACGGACGATCTCGCCGGCCAAACACTATCCGGCGGGAACGAAGGATGGAAGATAGCAGGCAAAGTCGAAACCGTTATTTCGTGAGGCAGCGCCATCATAGAAAATGCCGAACACACCGGGAAACAAGGACGACGGAATGTTCCTAAGACGCTGAACCTGTGCTAACTTATAGCGACACTTGATCGCACAAAATTCGATGTCGGAAACACCGCAGATCGGAAGCAAGTTTGGCCACTATCGCATCGTCTCGAAACTTGGTTCGGGCGGTATGGGTGAGGTGTATCTTGCTGAAGATACAATGCTCGAACGCCGTGTCGCTATAAAGATACTTCTCGGTGAAGTCGCGGGCGATGAGGTAAGGGTTCGCCGCTTCATACAAGAAGCGAAGGCTGCATCCGCGCTCAACCATCCAAACATTCTCACCGTCCACGAGATCGGGAACTTCGACGGCTCGCAGTATATCGTCACGGAATACATTAAAGGTGAAACCCTAAGAGATAGAATGACGTCTGGATCGATGTCTCTCCGGGAGACTCTAGATGTGACGATGCAGGTCGCGGCGGCTCTTTCCGCGGCTCACAATGCGGGGATCGTCCACCGTGACATAAAGCCGGAAAATGTAATGCTCCGCGATGACAGTTTTGTTAAGGTGCTTGATTTCGGCCTGGTCAAACTCACCGAGAAGAAAAAGAACGTCGCCGACTCGAATGACGAGACGCGAGTAAAGACCGAGCCGGGAATGGTGATGGGCACGGCGAATTATATGTCGCCGGAGCAGGCACGCGGAAAGGAAACGGATGCGCGGACGGATGTTTGGAGTCTCGGTGTCGTACTTTACGAAATACTTGCCGGGGAAACGCCGTTTGCGGGCGAAACGACGAACGATTCGATCGCGGCGATACTGACTAAAGAACCGCAGCCTCTGTCGCCCGACATTCCGCACGAGCTTCATAGATTTGTACGCCGTACTCTGCAGAAAAACCCCGACGAGCGGTATCAAACAGTCAAAGATTTTCTGCTTGATCTGCAGGATCTGAAACGCGAACTTGAGGTCAGCGAGGAGATAGAGCGTTCTCAAATCCCGCCGATGTCAAAATCGGCAAATGTCGGCGTAACTTCTTCTGGCGAGAATGTTACGGCGATGCACGCAGGCGCTATCTCGACCCAGAACAGCCTGACGCACCAGCCTTCGAGCGCCGAATATATCGTAAGCGAGATCAGGCAGCACAAACGCGGTGCTTTGGCCGTGGTTCTTGGCCTGTTCGTAGCCTTGATGGGCACCGGAGCCTATTTCTATTGGTTTGCTTCACGGGCTACCGCGGCTATAACGTCGGTGGCGGTGCTGCCGTTTGCCAACGCGAGCGGCGACCCAGAGCAGGAATACTTGTCCGACGGGATAAGCGAGGCCCTGATAAACAGCCTCTCGCAGTTGAAAGACCTTAAGGTGATCGCCCGCAGTTCCGCGTTTAAATATAAGGGAAAGGAAATTGATCTCGACGAAGTGGCAAAGACCCTCGGCGTCGATGCATTTGTAACGGGCCGCGTGGTCAAGCGTGGCGATCAGCTTCAGATAAGTGCCGAGCTTGTAAAGGTGAGCGACAAAAGCCAGATTTGGGGCGAGACGTTTAACCGGCGGGCGACCGACGCGAGCGGGGTAGAGGCCGAGATATCGAAACAGATCGCCGAGCGGCTAAAACAGCGGCTGACCAATGTGGAAGAACAGCAAATTGCCAAACGTGCGAATGTAAACCCACAGGCACACGATCTTTATCTTCGCGGCCGCTTCTTTAGGACCAAGACGGGCAAATCTAAAGAGAACAATCAAAAGGCGATCGAGTTTTTCAATCAGGCGATAGGCATTGAACCGAATTATGCACTTGCGTATGTTGGGCTTGCCAATGCTTATACCAGGCTCATTGGAAGCAGCTTTCTTGATCCAAAGATCGGCAAGCCTAAGATCGAGGCAGCGCTGAAAAAAGCACTCGAGCTGGACGACACGCTCCCTGAAGCTTACGCCGAGTTGGGCGACCTTGAGGTGAATAATTGGAACTGGGCTGAGGCCGAACGGGCCTTCAAACGATCTATAGAATTAAACCCAAACCTCGCAAGTGCCCACGCAGGATATGGATTGCTGCTGGACGTTCTTGGCCGCCATGATGAAGCGATCGCCAAAAAACAAAAGGCCAAAGAGCTCGACCCGGCAGTCGTTGCTCGCACCGTAGGTATTGCCATTTCACTGTATTATATGCGTCGCTATGACGAATCGATCGAACTGCTGAAAGAAACCCTTGAACTGGATCCTGAGTATTCAGTTGCTCACGCGTATCTCGGATATGCGTATGACGCGAAAGAGAATTACGAGCAGGCAATTGACGAGTATAAAGAGGTTATGAGAATCACTGGAGTAAACTCCAGCGATCAGTGCTACTTGGGGGCCGCTCTTGCGAGTTCAGGACGCCGCGAAGAGGCTCTGTCGATCCTTCGCGAACTGGAGAATAAAAAGGAATACGTATCGCCCGCCGAACTGGCTGTTCTTTATTCATCGCTGAACGACGAGGAAAAAGCATTCGCGTCGCTCGAACGAGCATTTGCCGGCCGCGACCTCCAAATGCAGTTTCTCGGCGTCGATCCGCCCTTTGACGACCTCCGCTCCGACCCGCGGTTCGCAAACCTTCTCCGCCGCGTTGGCCTGCCGCAGTAATTGCCAGCGATGGACAGTTTCTGAAACGCGGAACCTGTGTGAATATGTAAGCGTATGAAACGATGCCCTGAATGCAGGCGGGATTATACGGACGACACGCTGAGTTTTTGTCTGGATGACGGAGCCTCGCTCGTGGACGGCCCGGCGACAAGGGAATCAGCAACTGCAATCTTGTCATCGGCTGAAGTGGTTGATGAATCGCCAACGGCTATCTTGCCGAAGCCATATGCTACCTCGGAAGGCTCTCCCCATACGGCGGCCCCTTCAAGTGCCGAGTTTCTGATCGGCGAGATCAAACGGCGTAAAACACTCGTCGGTTTTGCCGTTCTTACAATTTTGCTGGTGATCGGCGGTGCTGGTTTCGCGCTTTTTAAATTTGGGTTGCCGGATAATTCGCAAACGGCCTTGCCTTTTCAGGCAATGAAGATCGAGAGATTGACCTCGAATGGCAAGGCTACGCAGGCGGTGATCTCGCCCGATGGCAAACAGGTAGTGTACGTAGTCGATGACGCCGGCAAACGAAGCCTTTGGCTGAGGCAGGTTGCGACGGCGACCGATGTTCAGCTGACGCCGCCTACCAACGAGGTTTTTTACTGGAGCCTGACAATCTCGCCCGACGGAAATTTTCTTTACTACATTTACGGTGGCACGATACGGAACCGTATGCTGTATCAAATGCCGCTTGTCGGCGGCAGCCCGAAAAAGCTGGTCGATGACATAAGCAGCCCAATAGGTTTTTCCCCGGACGGCAAACAGATCGCGTTTGTGCGGATCCGGCAGGGCGAAAGCCAGCAGGGCGAAAGCTCGATGATGATCGCAAACGCCGACGGAACGGGAGAGCGGGAGATCGCAAAACGGCCGGGCCAACAGTCCTTAGGAACTCTTTTTTGGGGAGGCGTTGCCTGGACGCCCGACGGCGCCAAAATCGTAACCGCTGCAAATAATCGCGACGACGCTGGCCCGTTTAAGAATATTGTTGAAATAACGATCGCAGATGGAACGATACGGCCATTAACTTCGCACAAATTTTATGAAATTCAACGGCTCGCAATGCTCGCGGATGGCAGCGGCCTGCTGGTGACGGCGGCGGAGAAGGCGTCTGAATTTCGCTCGCGTCAGATATGGTATCTGCCGTACACAGGCGGCGAGGCACGAAAAATCACCCACGATCTGAATGATTACACCAGCATCAGCATGACGGCCGACTCGAATGTTCTGGTAACGGTTCAGGAAGACTCGGTTGCGAATATCTGGATCGCGCCCAATGGCGACTCCGAGCGCGCAATACAAATTTCATCGGTATCGGGCAAGATGGACGGCTACGACGGGGTTGCCTGGACGCCCTATGGCAGGATCGTTTACACCTCGATGGCGGGCGGCACTGTAGCCATTTGGATTATGGACGGCGATGGCAAGAATCGTAAGCAGCTGTCTGCCGGCGAGGGCGCGGATTTCTCGCCTTCGGTCTCGACGGACGGGCGCTATATAGTCTTCATTTCGGAGCGTGGAAGCCAGCGGAGCGTTTGGAGGATGGGCGTGGACGGGAGCAACCCAAAACAACTGACGGGCGGTGGTGGTGGGAACACTCAGGCGACCGCCGAATGGGTCTTCTTTGGCGGTGTGTTGAAGGTTCCGATTGACGGCGGCGAGCGTCTGCGAGTCACGGAAGAGCGCGTGAATCGCTGCGCGATCTCACCGGATGAAAAGCTGTTGGCCTGTCAGCATGATCCACCAGACGGCTCTCAGGCGAGGATAAAAGTTATTTCGGTAGATGACGGAGCGGTCGTCAAGGACTTTACGGCCAAGATGGAATTGCCGGCCCGTATCCGCTGGTCACCCGACGGACGGTCGATAACATATATCTCGCGCACGGAAGGCCTGAGAGACATCTGGAGTCAGCCATTCGAAGGCGGCGAACCGAAAAAGATCACTAAATTCAAAGCAGATCAAATATTTTCTTTTAACTGGTCAAGTGATAACAAACTCGTCATCTCGCACGGCACATCCACCTCGGATGTGGTTTTGATCAGAAATACAAAATAATGACTTTATGTACTCGACTTGCTGAAAGGTAATTACACACCGGGAAACAAGGCTACGGAATGTTCCTCAAGCGCGGCGAGTGCGTTAAAATCTAAATCGGGTCGTATGATTCACGCGAGACAAATTCGATGACAGAGAAAGACAAGGCAAACTCGATATGGCTCTCGCCGCTGGTGCTCGACGGCGGTGTCGCGGTGCAGTTCCGCGATGACCATGTTCATGTCCAACTTGGTAAAGGCCTAAAGGTAAGCTCGGAACAGCGCGTTGAGCTTTGGGGCGTGATCGGCCGCATGTGCACAGAGCACGGATGCAGGCGGGTGTTGGTTGAGGGCAGAGCACCCAAAGGCGTGTTTCAGACTTCGGAGGTCGTCGATGCAGGGCTAAGGCCGCGACGGTGCCGAAGCTGTGGATGGCCATGTGCTTCGATGACTTTCAGCCGAATGAACTGACCGAGCTTTATGAGACCGTCGCCGCCTCGCAAGGAGTGCGAGTCAAGCATTTCGTAAATACCGAGCGTGCTCTTCAGTGGCTACGAAACAATGCGACGGGATGAGTACCCGCCGCGATCCTATCTACGCAATCTCGGCTTCGAAAGTCTTTCCGAAATATCTGGTAACTGATCACCAGAACAGCGAGTGCATATGCGCTCGGGTACGGATTGCTGATTATGTTTCTTCTAGACGCGGAACCTGTGTTAACCTTGTAGCGACTCACAGAACTCTATAAAACGAAAAATGTCGGACCTACAACGGATCGGAAGTTCTTTTGACCATTACCGTATCATCTCGAAACTGGGCTCAGGCGGGATGGGCGAGGTGTATCTTGCTGAAGATACAAAACTCGAACGACGTGTCGCGATCAAGATACTGCTTCCGGATGTTGCGGCTGATGTGGTGGGTGTCCGCAGATTCATACAGGAAGCTAAGGCTGCGTCCGCCCTCAATCATCCAAATATTCTGACCGTCCACGAGATAGGGACCTTTGACGGCTCGCAATACATAGCTACCGAATACATCAAGGGCGAGACGTTACGCGATCGCCTTTCCTACGGTCTAATGACGCTGCGCGAGACTCTGGATGTGACGATGCAGGTCGCGGCCGCTCTTTCCGCTGCTCATAATGCGGGGCTTGTCCATCGCGACATAAAGCCCGAGAACATAATGATCCGTGACGACGGCTTCGTAAAGGTGCTGGATTTCGGGCTCGTCAAACTTACCGAAAAGAAAAAGAAAACTGCTGATTCGAATGATGAGACCCGCGTAAAAACGGATCCTGGAATGATCATGGGCACGGCGAACTACATGTCGCCGGAGCAGGCCCGCGGCAAAGATACCGATGCCCGAACCGACGTCTGGAGCCTCGGGGTCGTGCTTTACGAAATGCTGGCTGGAACGTCACCGTTCGCGGGCGAAACGGCGAACGATTCGATCGCGGCCATCCTGACGAAAGAACCGCCGACACTGCCCGCTTCATTGCCGCACGAGCTTCATAGATTTGTACGCCGTACTCTGCAGAAAAACCCCGACGAGCGGTATCAAACGGTCAAGGATTTTCTCCTTGATCTGCAGGATCTAAAACGCGAACTTGAGGTCTCGGAGGAGATAGAACGATCGCATAGTCCCAATATTTCAAGGGCGGCGAATGTTGGGATAACTTCTTCTGGCGAAAACGTTACGGCGATGCACGCCATAGCGATCTCGACCCAGAGTAGCCTCTCGCATCAGCCGTCGAGTGCTGAATATATCGTAAGCGAGATCAGGCAGCATAAACGCGGGGCTTTCGCAGCGGTTCTTGGGGTATCGCTGACCGCGTTTATCGGCGCCGCGGCTTACTTTTACTGGTTCGCTTCGCCGGCAAGCGCGGCTATAACGTCTGTCGCGGTGCTGCCGTTTGCCAACGCGAGCGGCGATGCCGAGCAGGAATACATGTCCGATGGAATCAGCGAGGCCCTGATCAACAGCCTTTCGCAGTTGAAGGACCTTAAGGTGATCGCCCGCAGCTCGGCATTCCAATATAAGGGAAAAGAAATAAACCTAGACGAGGTGGCAAAGACGTTGGGCGTGGAGACCGTTGTAACGGGCCGTGTCGTCAAGCGGGGCGATCAGATGCAGATCAGCGCAGAACTTGTAAAGGTGAGTGATAAGAGCCAGCTTTGGGGCGAGACGTTCAACCGGAGCGCGGCGGACGCAAGCGGGCTTGAGGCCGAGATCGCGAAACAGATCGCCGAGCGCCTGAAGCACAGGCTGACAAATGCGGAAGAGCAGCAGATCGCCAAGGGTGCCAACTTAAATCCGCAGGCACACGACCTTTATCTTCGCGGCCGTTTCTTTAGAACGAAATCAGGCAGTATCAAAGAGAACAATCAAAAGGCGATCGAACTTTTCAATCAGGCGATCGCTATTGAGCCAAACTATGCGCCTGCATACGTTGAGATCGCCGGTTCCTATATCAACCTCATTGGCAACAGCATTCTTGACCCGAAGATCGGCAAGCCAAAGATCGAAGAAGCGTTGAAAACGGCCCTCGAACTCGAAGACAGGCTCCCCGAAGCATATGCTTCATTGGGGAATTTTGAGAGGAATAATTGGAATTGGGCTGAGGCTGAACAGGCCTTTAAACGATCGATTGAGTTGAATCCAAATCTTGCAAATGCCCACTCGGGATATGGAGTATTGCTGGACATTCTTGGCCGCCACGAGGAGGCGATCGCCAAAAAGCAGAAGGCCAAAGAGCTCGATCCGGCGGTCGTTTCTCGCAGCATAGGCGTTGGCATTTCTCTTTTTTTGTCACGACGTTACGACGAATCGATCGAACTGATGAAAAAAACGCTTGAACTGGAACCAGAGCAAGCCCTTGTACATTCGTATCTGGGATATGCGTATGCGGCCAAAGGCAATTATCAGCAGGCAATCGCCGAATATGAAGAGAGCATTCGAATCGACGGTGTGAACTCGAGCGATCAATGCTTTTTGGGGTCTGCGCTTTCAAGGGCAGGGCGTCGGGAGGTAGCTCTGTCGGTTCTCCGTGAGTTGGAGAACACCAAGGATTACGTATCGCCTGCCGAACTGGCGATCCTATATGCCGCGTTGAATGATAAGGAAAAAGCATTCGCGTCGCTCGAACGCGCATTTTCAGAGCGCGACTTGCAGATGACCTATATAGGAGTCGATCCGTCATTTGACGACCTACGCTCCGACCCGCGCTTTGTCGACCTCCTCCGTCGTGTCGGGCTTCCGCAGTCAGCAAATGATCAGTAAAATGCGTTAGAATCTGACGTATGATCACCCGACTTGCTGAACGAGAACTCAAAACCAAATTCGGTACGTTTACAGAGATGCTCTATTACGACGGCCAGGCCGAGTCGATGGCGCTCATTGTGGGCGAGGTCGACGGCAGCGAGGACGTTCTTTGCCGTATCCACTCTGCATGTCTCGGTGGACACGTTTTTAACAGCGTCGAATGCGAATGTGCTGGCGAGATGGCAGCGGCTCAGTATGCTATTCAGGAGGCCGGAAAGGGTGTCATCATTTACCTTGATCAGGAAGGAAAGGGTAACGGGCATCTGGCTTTGATGAAAAGCATGCCTTCCAAGAAAGCCGGCTTTAGCCAAAGCGAGGCATATGTAAAAGCAGGCTATACCTCCGACGCCCGAAGCTTTCGACCCGCGGCTGAGATCTTGAATGAGTTAAAGGTCAGGTCCGTCGTCTTACTGACAAACAATCCGGATAAAGCAGAATATCTGCGACGAGCGTCGATTACAGTTTCTGATACAAAACCAACATTCTCGCCTTCGGACAATTCCTGAAACGCAAAACCTGTGTAAAAATCTGACAATGATTTTTTCCGACAAAAGCCTTTCTCAAAAACTCGAACGTGCCGAAGCCCGTGCCAATGCGGATTTTGTTGAAACGCGGGCAAGGCTTGATCCGGAAAGCGGCGCTGAGTGGATCGATGTGGGCGGTACGTACGCGATGTTTGACGGCGTCGAGTCGCCCTGTACGCAGACGTTCGGGCTGGGGCTGTTCGAAGAAGTTACGGATGTCGTAATAGAACGGCTCGAAATGTTTTACCGAGATCACGATGCTCCGGTTTTTCATGAAGTGAGCCCGCTGGCCGACCCGTCGCTAATGCCGATCCTGAACGAACGCGGATACCAGCCGATCGAACTGACGAGTGTGATGTATCGGACTCTCGACGATTCAAATACATCTGCGGCAGATCCGCGGATCACGTCACGCATTATCACTTCGAACGAGGTCGAACTTTGGGCCCGTACATCCTCAGCCGGTTGGGCGATTGAGCACGAAAGCCTTGCGGATTTTATGTTGGGTTTTGGACGGATCAGCGCACAATGCGCGGGAGCTTATCCATACATCGCCGAACTTAACGGAAAAGCGCTTGCGACCGGAATGATGTTTATCTACGGGGATATTGCGATCCTAGCTGGCGCAAGCACGGTCCCGGACGGACGGAACAACGGAGCGCAAAACGCTTTACTCGACGCGAGATTGAAATTCGCTGCCGAAAAAGGATGCGCTCTCGCCGCCTTGGGTGCGATGCCAGGGAGCCAGTCGCAGCGCAACGCGCAGAAGAACGGATTCAATATCGCTTACACCCGGACGAAATGGCGGCTCGGCCTGTCAGGAGATAAAAAAAGCGATCCGGATGTGTAAAGTCGTGCAATAATGCAACTTCCGTCGAGTGCGGTGGATTCACGAACAGAGATTGATGACAGAAGAGTCAAATAATTTACAGGTTGATTCGCTGATCGGTCATTACCGAATCGTTTCCAGGATAGGTGCCGGCGGGATGGGAGAGGTTTACCTCGCGGAAGACGCAAGGCTTGAACGTAAAGTGGCGCTAAAGATATTGCTTCCGGAAGTCGCCGGAGATGACGAGCGTATCCGTCGGTTCGTGCAGGAAGCTAAGGCGGCGTCAGCATTAAATCACCCGAATATTCTAACCGTTCATGAGATAGGCGAATTCGAGAATTCGCGTTTCATTGCGACCGAATTTATAGAAGGTAAAACTCTCCGCGAACGAATGATGGGTGAGCCGATGAGCCTCCACGAAAAACTTGGGATCGCATTGCAGGCTGCCGCCGCCCTTAAAGCAGCACACGGTGCCGGGATCGTTCACCGGGACATAAAGCCTGAAAACATCATGCTGCGGGGCGACGGGCTTGTTAAAATCCTCGATTTTGGTCTCGCGAAGTTGACCGAAGTTCAGCCGGTCGCGTCGTCGTCGGAAGATGTAACCTGGGCACAGGTCAAAACACAACCGGGGATGGTAATTGGAACGGTCGCATATATGTCGCCGGAACAAGCGCGCGGTCGAACGGTCGATGCAAGAAGCGACATTTTTAGCCTCGGCATCGTAATGTACGAACTATTTGCTGGACGGCCTCCTTTCAAAGGTGAAGGAACGATGGACCTGCTGACCTCGATCTTAAGGGACGAACCACCCTCCCTTAGGCAGATCTTACCCGAACTTCCGCGCCAACTGGAACGAATCGTAGATAAAACACTTCGAAAAGACCGCGATCAACGGTATCAGGATGTACAGGATCTGGTGATCGATCTTGAGGACCATCGTGATGAATTGAAATTCGAGGCCAAACTCGGTAAAAGTAGTTCCGACACTTCAACGAGCCCCACGATTCACGCAACGGATGCCGAATCTCCGCGGCCTACTCTCTTGATTCCGGCGAGTATTTCTGAGACACGCCGGTTCACGCTTCTCCATGCGGCTGGATTCGCATTTGCCGCGATTGGCTTGGCGGGTGCCGTCTGGTACCTGCTGGTGGGACGGCTGGAGCCGGCTGCCGTGCCGGATTCATATAAGGTAACCGAAGTTGCGAGTTGGAGCAGTGCACCCGGCGAACTGTTCAGCAATGCGAGTTTTTCTCCGGATGGTAAAATGATCGCCTTTGCGTCGACGAAATCGGATAAAAAGAATCTTTGGGTTACACAATCAACGTCGACCGAGGCCATTCAGATTACGAACGATGAATTCTCAAACCGAGATCCGATCTGGTCTCCGAAGGGTGATGAGATCGCCTTTTTCTCGCAGCGAACCAATGCGTCGGACGCAAAGGCAAATCCTACCGGAGTTTGGCGCATTCCCGCCTTGGGAGGGGCGCCGAAGTTTGTTGGCACCATCGGAGACGGAAGCAGCGAATTGCGGCGATGGTCAAGTAACGGAAAGATCTACTACCAATCAATTGGTGAGCTCTACGCCTTGGATTCCGGCGCTGGAACTTCGCAAAAGGTTACGGCATTTGATCGTAAGGCCGGTGTGGTACCTTGGATCAACATTTCACCAGATGAAAAATCGATCGCGTTCGTTATTCAGGACGGTGGCGTGTGGACGATCTTCATTGGCGATGCGTTCGGAAAGAACCCCGTAAAGGTCCTTGAAGGCCCCGGCAATATAGGCGACGTCACGTGGCTTCCCGATAAGGGACGGTTTTTCTACGGTGCAATTGTTGACGGTGTATATCAGATTTTTCTTTTTGACGATCGATCTAAGGTGCCTGTTCGGATCACTTCGTCCGAAACCGATAGTGTTGTGGTCGACGCTGCGTCTGACGGAAGTTCGATCTTATTCAGTTCCGCTAAGGAAGAATCGAACCTATGGCGTGTGATTGTATCAAACCAACAGGAAGCACCACTGTCCCGCGACCTGAATTCCAATCTATGGCCGGCGGTCTCGCCGGACGATGAAGCGATAGCTTTCCAGTCAGTAAAAAATCTAAGTCGCGGCAATAAACTTTTTGAAAGCGACATCGTACTCAAGGCGCTCGCGACAGGTGATGACGGCAACAGGCCCATACGGCTTGCTTCTAGGGGTTTTCTACCGGCGTGGTCTCCGGATGGCTCTGCGATCGCGTTTTTGAGACAAAACGACAGCGCGATCGAACTTCATTTGGTAAATCCGAACGGGGGCGGTGAAAGGCAGATGCCCGCGGTGGGTATCCCACTGATCGGGTATTCGGTTTCCCCGTACAATCATGTACAAACCAACGCGTTTGCGTGGTCTCCTGATGGGAGCAAAATTGCGTATGTTTCAGTCGTAAATGGTGTCTCTAATATTCGCGCGGTATCACCGGGAACTATGTCCGACGAGGTGCTTACGAAATACGAGTCAAGTGACGATTCACTTTACTGCCCGATCTGGTCCGCCGACGGCAAGCGGCTCGCAATTTTCAGCCAGAAGAAACATCCGGACGCAAGCGGCGTCACGATGAGAGCGTTGCGTATCGTTGATATTGAAACCGGAACCGATTCGGCTGTTTTTGGGACCAATGAGATCATTCGGCTTATCGGGTGGACTGCGGATGAGAGCGGGCTGATCGTTGCCGAGGCTGAGCGGTTCAGTGGTATGCCGCCTGAAACGTCATTGAAGCGGATCGCCATCGCTTCTGGAATCGAAAGCCCTATTGCAACGCTTAAGAACGTGTATTTTTATAATATTCGCCTCTCCCGCGACCGGAAAAACATCGCGTATGCTGCAAGAAATGAGAACAGGGATGATGTCTGGGTCTCCAACTCGAATGGAGGCAATCCGCGAAAGGTAACGCGAAATAGCGATTCAGCGATTTATTTTTCCAGACTTGCGTGGCTTAACGACGGCAGCGCTGTCGTTTTAGGCAAACAATCACGGTTCAGCGTTCTATCGATGATTACCGAAATTAAGTGAAAAGGAGAAAGAAATGATCAGAAAATCAATATTGCGGGTATTCGCGGCATTCTGCTTTTTAGTGTTCATCACTTCTGTTGATGCGTATTTACATCCAACTATGGCTCAAAAATGCTCGGAAGTGACCGACCAAAAGATAGTTGCCGACATATATTCCAGGATCAAGGCGGACAAGATCCTGGCATCGCAGATCTCACACATCAATGTGGTATCCGTGAATTTTGCGGTAAAGGTGCAAGGTTGGGCAAATAACAAAAGGGATTATGACAAGGTCGTCGGAATCGTTATGGCTACAAGGTGCGTTAAGTTGGTTAACGTAAATCTTTTCGAGGAAGATCCGCCGGAAACAGAGAATTTACTTCGATCGGAAGCCGGTTGCGCTCCGGGCACTAAGCCTTGCGTCGATGTTTGTATACCTGTGAGCGATCCCTGCAATATTTCCGATTTCGAACAGTAATGAATTGGCCATGACCGTTTGGCTTATGCTCAATAATTTAGGAATTGGGCTTGGAATAGGATTCGAAGGTCAAGCCAGTGAATGCGATCCTGCGCCCAACCCGCGGTAACCTCACGAGTTCGTCGCGAGGTTTTTGTGTACAAATCGACTAAATAACACCGAATTCACCGCGAATGCCCGTATTGTGACATTCCGAACCGACCGGCGAATGCCGGTCGCTTTGCCCGAGAACAGGG
>JBAUGL010000106.1:0-1598 GCA_049679665.1 Pyrinomonadaceae bacterium
GCCTACAAGGTCAAAGTCACGGTGACCGATTATGATTCCAATGACACGGCTCTCGCCAAGGTGCGTGCCGGCGGCCATGGCTTTGACATTGTCGTGCCATCGGCAAATTACGTGCCGATCTGGGTCAAGGAGGGCTTGCTGCTGGAGTCGCGCCCCGACCAGATGGAAAACTTCAAGAATGTGGATGACCGCTGGGTGAACGTGGATTGGGATCCGGGCCGGCATTATTCGGTTCCATGGCAGTGGGGCCTGACGGGTTCGACGGTGGATACCTCGGTTTACAAGGGTGACATCAACACTTCGGCCATCTGGCTTGACCCGCCGCCTGAACTGGTGGGCAAGATCAACGTGGCGCCGGAAATGAACGACGTGATGTTCGCCACGATCCGCTATCTCGGCGGACAGTGGTGCACGGATGACAAGGTAGTTCTGAAGAAGGTGCGCGACAAGCTGCTTGAGGCGAAACCGAAGTGGATTGCCATGGACTATGGCACCATTGAAAAGTTCGCCAGCCGCGACTATGCCGCCGCCTATTACTGGAATGGCGCTGCCATGCGTTCGCGTGAGCAGAACAAGGACGTGCGTTTCGGCTATCCCAAGGAAGGCTTCCCCTTCTTCATGGACAGTGCGGCCATTCTCAAGGATGCAAAAAATACCGAGAATGCCAAGGTGTTCCTGAACTTCATCATGGACCCGGAAAATGCCGCGATGATCTCGAACTTTGCCAAATACGCAAACGGCATCAAGGGATCGGATGCGTTCATGGATCCGGCGATGAAGGATGCACCGGAACTCAACGTGCCGGCGGAATTCGCGGCAGCGGGCGAGTTCCTCAAGTCCTGCGCGCCGGAGGTCACCGACGTTTACACGAAGATCTGGACGGAAGTCCTGAAGTAACGAGACTTGCACCATGCAGCCCCCGGATCTCCGCTCCGGGGGCTGTTTTGTTTTCAGGGGCCGCCCATTTGATTTCGCTGTCATTTATGGCCATAGTCCCCGCCAGCAGCCTCAAGAACCAAGGCGTTTGAAACAGAGAGGATTATAGCCATGAAATTGAAACTAGCGGCGGCGCTGACAGGATTTGCGATGTTCGCTGGCTTGGGCCAGGCCCATGCCGAAGGCGAGCTCCACATCTATAATTGGGGCGACTATACCAGCCCCGAACTGATCACGAAGTTCGAGAAGCAATACAGCGTCAAGGTGACAATCACCGACTACGACGCGAACGATACGGCGATCGCAAAGGTCAGGGCTGGCGGCCACGGGTACGATATCGCGGTGCCTTCGGCGAGTTACGTGCCGATCTGGGTCAAAGAAGGCCTGTTGCTGGAATCAAGGCCGGACCAGATGGAGAATTTCAAGAACATGGACCCGCGCTGGGTCGATGTGCCTTTTGATCCGGGCCGCCATTACACGGTGCCGTGGCAATGGGGCACCTCCGGCATCCTCGTCAATACCAAGTTCTACAAGGGCGACCCCAACACCTCCGCCATTTTCCTTGACCCGCCGGAAGAATTGAAGGGCAAGATCAATGTCGTGCCCGAGATGGTCGACATCATGCATCTGGCCATCAAGTATGTCGGAGGTGAGCCCTGCAC
>JBAUGL010000107.1:0-24969 GCA_049679665.1 Pyrinomonadaceae bacterium
TCATTACGAATCGGACACTCGTTCAATGATGTTGAGATATAACAGAACACACTCACTCAGCGAACCTGCAATCAATTGTGGCAGAGATGACATCGACACCATACTAGACGAGGCTGTGGCATCGGTGCTCGACACACACTAGACGGGCGTGCGACTGCCCATCTATTTGAGTATGCGGACGCGGAAGGCGAAGGCTTCACATATTAACGATCTTCTACGCCGAGTATAAGGCGATAACTAACATCCCGTCTTTAAGGTCTATATCGGCGTCGATCCAGATCGAATATAACCCAACAAAAAAATCCCGAAACCGACTTCGTTTAGTCCTAATCCCAAAAACGACGGATTTAAGGCGGCCATTCGTGTTTCGTAAGTTGTTGAGATATTAACTAGTTATGCTGGTACTCGCGGCAGGAGTCGAACCTGCGACTTCTTCCTCCGGAGGGAAGCGCTCTATCCACTGAGCTACGCGAGCATGATTTGAAAAGTCGTAACATGCAAACCTTATTGTTTTGCCTGGATCGTCACCGATTTTATTCGAACCGCTTCGATCGGCCGTTCGCCTTCTTTAGGCTGAACCCCTGAGATGGTGCGAACATTATTCATACCTTCGGTCACTTTGCCGAAAACAGTGTAGCGTTCGTCAAAACCAGGCTCTCGTTTCAGCATAATGAAGAATTGAGAGTTCGCCGAATGCGGCGAGGCGCTTCGTGCGGCACCAACGATTCCGACATCGTATTTTATGTCGGAAAACTCCGCCTCTACATTCGATTTCTCGGAGCCGCCCTGGCCGTCGTTCCTCGGGTCGCTGTCTTTTGATTTAGGATCGCCGCCTTGTATTACCGATTCGTTGATACGGTGAAATGTTGTCCCGTTGTAGACACCTTCTTTGGCGAGTTCCTTAAACCTGGCTACCATATTTGGCGCGATGTTCGAATAGAGTTCCATTTTTATAGTCCCGAACGCGGCCGAATTCTCAAGTTCGATGACTGCGATCTCATTGTCTGCAACCGGCGTCACACCCTTTTTTACGACGGGAGTTTCAGGAGTCGTATCGGTGCTGTTTGTACAAGAGGCGAAGAGGATCGCGGAAAACAAAAAGATCCATATTACATTGATTTTCATAGGGTTAGATCAAATAGTTCGTTCACTGTCAAGCAAAATTGTCACCGGTCCGTCGTTTACGAGTTCCACGTTCATCATCGCCTGAAACCTTCCCGTTGCAACGTTTATACCGCGTGACTTTATATCATCTACGAAGAATTCGTAGAGACTGTTGGCATGATCGGGACGGGCAGCTTTGATGTACGACGGTCGCCGACCTCGGCGTGTATCGCCGTAAAGCGTAAATTGCGAGACAACCAGCAAATCGCCGTGGATATCAAGCAATGAGCGATCCATCGTTTTGTTGTCGTCTCCCTCGAAAATTCGAAGGTTCACCGTCTTTTCCGAAAGATACACAGCATCGGCCTCGGAATCATTAGCCGAAACGCCGAGCAGGACAAGCAAACCTCGACCGATCGCACCGACAGTTTCATCGCCAGCCGAAACCTGCGCCCGAGACACACGCTGGATGACCGCTCGCATCTACGAGGCCGCTTCTTCGATGTAAACCCGTTCCATGACGACTGGTTCGAGCGGCTTATCCTTGTGATTCGTCTCAATTTCGGCGATCGAATCTACGACTTCCTGTCCCGATACAACCTTACCGAATTTGACATAGCTCGGCGGAAGCGGATAGTCGATATGCATAATGAAAAATTGCGAACCGTTGGTATTTGGCCCAGAATTGGCCATCGCGACTGTTCCTTTTTCATACACGCCTTTGTAAAGATCCGAACTTCGGTCGATCTCATCATCGAATCGGCCGCCCCAAGCCGACTCACCGCCGTAACCTTCGCCCAGAGGATCGCCGCCCTGGATCATAAAGTTTTTGATAACGCGATGAAATATAACATCATTGTAATATTCCTTTTCAGCAAGCAGCCTGAAGTTTTCGGTCGCCTTTGGCGCATCTTCCTCCAAGAGTTCAAATCTCAACGTCCCTTTGTTCGTTTCAACAACAGCAATTCGATTAGCCACGTATTAATTCTCCTCGCCTAAAATAAAGTTTTCGATGGCGGCTGCCACGCCGCTCTCATCGTTACTTACAGTTGTATAAAATTCTTCGCGATCGAGCAAACTTGGGTCTGCGTTTCCCATAACGACTGAAACGCCCGCGAATTCCAGCATTTCCAAGTCATTGAAGTTATCGCCCACAGCCATCACTTCTTCACGGCAGACGTGGTTCATCGTTGACAGTTTTGAAAGCCCTTTGCCTTTGGAAGCGTCTGGCGGAAGTATATCGATAAGTGTGAAATCGAGCCGCGGATAGATCGTCGACAGCACCTTCACAGTTTCTCCCAGCTGCTGATCAAGAAACTGCTGCATGTCAAACATTGCATCGCAAGTGCCTGAGAATGATATATGTATCACGCTATGGTGATCAACGATATCCAAAAGATCGTGAACATGATGGACAGACGTTTCTGCCTCGTTACCGTGAAACGTCGTGGACCACGTCAGATAGCTCTGGAGCGGAAGATTATCTGCAGAGACGCGATCATAAAATAAAACGCCGATCCCGTCCGGATCACAGCTAACGAGTGCGTCGCCACCGAAGTCCCTGCCGACTTCGATGATCTGACGGCAAGTTTCCGTCGTATGAAGTGCGTCGGCGACGGTTTCAAGGGAATCTGCGTACTTGATCAAAGCCCCATTGTGGGTGATCATCGGAGCGTTCAAGCCTAATTCCAGTCCGATGGGTCGCGCATCACGGAATCGCCGACCGGTGGCGATGGTAACAAGTACCCCGGCATCTTCGGCCATACGGATCGCATTCAGGTTCGCGTCCGACAATTTTCCACGTGAATCCAGAAGGGTCCCGTCAAGGTCGAGTGCGAGAAGTTTAATCGTCATACGGATGGCTAGAAATGTGGGGCTCCGTCAGGGGCTGTTTCAATTACCAGAGTTGTCTACCCGCTTTTCCCTTCGCTGGGCTACCAGCCATCTCTGATATTCGGCCTTTCCACGCTCAAATTCAGCTGCCGACGAATAGAAGTTATGCGAACCGTCGTTTGATCGCACATTCAAAACATAGAAGATATAGTCAGTTTTCGCCGGAACAAGAGCAGCATTTATTGAACTTTCAGTCACCGACGAAATCGGTCCGGGTGGGATGCCGCCGTATTTTCGAGTATTGTACGGCGAATCAACGTCAAGATCGCTTTTGTGGATGGTGCCATCCCATCTATTCTGCATTTTTGCAATATATACGACCGTCTGATCAATTCCGAGGGGAATATTCTTTGCTAACCGATTGTAAATTACCGACGCAACAATTGGCCGCTCCTGCTCGAATTTTGATTCGGTTTCAATCAGGGAGGCTATAGTCACGATCTCCTGAGATGTTCGGCCCAGACGCTTGGCCGCTTCGTTCCATTCGGGTTTCCATCCCTTTTTGAACTGGCTCACCATTACCAGGATCGCGTCCTGCGGCGTACTTCCGCGAGGCAGTTCATAGGTGCTTGGATACATATATCCCTCAAGATTCTCGGCTTCTGGTGCGATATCCTTGATCTGTGATGTGTCGTCCATAAATGCCAAAATCGTTCGTTCGTCAACCGGGGGGTTCTGTGGGAGGCGATCGGCGATCCGTTTAGCAATATCGAACCGAGTAAAACCTTCAGGGATGGTCAGCTTTATCGTCTGCGTCTCACCTTTTTCGAGCTCTTTAAGGGCCTGAAGGGGGGTGATCGGGGTTTGAAATCGATATTCGCCTGCCTGGAGTTTGCCGGCGTCACCAAGCACGCGCAGATAGAATTTTGTTGCCGTGCCTTGCTCAAGTACACCTTCGGTGACGAGCTTGTCGACGATCTGGCCGGGTGTCGATCCTTTTTCGATCACTATATATTCATTCGCCCTGGTGTGCTCTATTGGCGAGTTAAGGGCGTTATAGGTCCAAAACGTAGCCGCGACAAAGATCAATAACGCCAGTACAATGAGTATGAAAGAAAACCGGAGCAATCGCATAAGGGTAAAGAAAAGTTTATCAATACATGAAAATCCGCGCAAAAGTCCTTTGAAGAGAATCTTCGTTGCGGTCGACGTTTCGGAAGAAGCACGAATCAAAGTTTGCGAGTACGCAGACACTCTTAGCCGAGAATTCCCGGCGACTCGAATGACTCTCGTACGACCTGAGAACCTTCATCTGACGCTAAAGTTCCTTGGCAATATGGTTGAAGATCAACTGCGGCAGGTTGCGGAGATGGCGAAAAAGATCGCGCTGACGACACCGCCGTTCGATTTGCAGATCGAGGGAAATGGTGTGTTTCAGGGTAGGAGTTCTGCTGCCCTGTGGTTTGCAACTAAGGATAAGGGTGCACTGCTATCGGTGTCGCGCTCTATAGACAAAGAAACAATCGACCTTGGCTTTACCCCGAATAAAGGTGATTTTCGGCCGCACTTAACAATCGCTCGGCTTAAGGGCCAAAAGAGCAGTGAACCTATAGAAGCTCATCTTCACAAAGAATTCGACCCGGTCGAGTTCACTGTGTACGAACTGGTTATTTACGAAAGCCGGCTGTTAGCGACTGGCCCTTTATATACAAAAGCTGCCTCGATTCCACTTATGGGGTCGAATTAATTATCGGTTTGGCCCGACCCCAACGCGTTTTCCAGCGCCTTTATTATGGCCGGATCCTCAGGAGTGACCTTCGGGTCGAATCGATCTATTATTTTGCCGTTCCTGTCCGCGAGAAATTTCTCGAAGTTCCAGGTAATGTCTCCGTCGAATCCAGGATTGGATCCCTTATTCGTAAGGAATGTGTAAAAAGGATGCTGATCCGTGCCTTTCACCGAGATTTTAGAAAACATCGGGAATGATACCCTATAATTCAAATCACAGAATTCCTTTATTTCCTTTTCCGTACCGGGCTCCTGTCCCATAAAGTTGTTAGCGGGGAACCCGAGGACCACAAACCCTTTTTCTTTGTATCGTTCATACAAATATTGAAGACCCGCGTATTGCGGGGTAAGGCCGCATTTACTTGCCGTGTTAACTATCATCGTGACATTTCCTTTGTACGCTTCAAGCGACACGTCACGACCGTCAATATCCTTCATCGTAAATTCGTACATATTGTTTTCTTTGGGCGGGTTAGTTGGAGACGGGTTAAAAACAAAACCCAAACTGTAGGCGGCCACGACCGCCCCGATCGCCATAGCAATCAACAATACCGTCAAAACCTTGAAAAGTGTTCTCATTATCTTTGAAGTTCTCTAGGTCCACGTGGAGGTGGTGGCAGTTCTTCCTTTTTTTCACCACTTTCAGAGAATATCTCCTTGAAGGCTCCTACGCTGGCTAGGACGCTCGACGTCTCCATCGGCATAAAGATAACTTTTGAGTTCTGCGTTCGTGCCATATCCCGCAGCGAATCTATATAACGGGACGTGATGATATATTGTGTCGTCTTGGCCGAGTCACCAACGGCACCGGAGATCTGTGCGATTGCCTGCGCTTCGGCACCTGCGGCCCGAAGCCGCGCCTGCGCCGCACCGTCTGCTTGCAGGATGGCGGACTCCTTCTCGCCTTCCGATCGTGTGATCGCAGCTTGCTTCTCGCCTTCTGCCCGGGTAATTGCCGCCTGTTTGTCTCCTTCGGCCTGTAGAATAAGTGCCCGCCTGTTCCGTTCAGCCGTCATCTGCTTTTCCATGGTTATCCGCACGTCTTCCGGCGGATTGATGTTCTTTACGTCAACGCGGGTGACTTTCACACCCCATTTATCCGTGGCTTCGTCAAGAATGAGCCGCAATTTCGCATTGATCTGGTCACGCGACGAAAGGGTGTGGTCAAGGTCCATTTCGCCCATTACCGACCGCATGCCGGTGATAGTCAGCTGCACGATACCACCGACGAGGTCCGCGACTTCGTAGACTGCCTTTATGGGGTCTGTGACCATCCAGTAAACGACCGAATCCACGTTGATAGTTACGTTATCCCGGGTGATCACAGGCTGTGGCGGAAGGTCGATAAATTGCTCGCGAAGATCGATCGAGGTCAATCCGGGTCGCGTGTTTGTCCAATAGAACGACCGTGGCGACTCGAAGAACGGGACTATGATATTGAGCCCGCTGGCAGCCACCCTATGAAACCGACCGAGCCGTTCGATCAGCAGAACGCTGGATTGCGGCACGATCTTTATTGTTTTCCATGCAACGGTAAGCAGGGCGATACCGAAAAAGATAACAAGAATAGCTCCCAGTCCAAATAGCTCCATGATTTTGATCCTCCGAGTGTAATTTAGAATATACAGCAAAAGCCGTAAAGATTGGATAGCGAGTAAGGAGAAAGTTGGGACGTGGATAATTGAAAAGATAGAAAAAGGCCTCATTTCTCGCGTATGCCAAAATATCGTTTCGGTTAGGCTGAGGTTCAGAGTGGTACCCAATTTTGCTATAATCCTTCGAACTTATGGCGATAAATTTCTCGGACATAGAGGACGCACGTAAAATTCTTCAGGGCATAATAACCCCGACACCGGTACTATCGGACGAAAAGCTTTCTACCGAGATCGGGGCCAAGGCATTTCTCAAGGCAGAATCTTTGCAGCGCAGCGGTTCGTTCAAGGTTCGCGGCGCTTATAACAAGATCTCAAGACTCAGCGAGGAAGAGAAGAAACGCGGTGTTGTAACCGCGTCCGCCGGAAATCATGCACAGGGCGTCGCGCTTGCGGCCCGATTGCATAATATTCAGGCAACGATCGTGCTGCCCGAGTTTGCTCCGCTCACAAAAATCACGGCTACGAAGTCACAGGGAGCGGATGTCGTTTTGAAGGGAGCAACCTTCGACGAGGCGGTTGCCCATTCCCGCGAGCTTCAACAATTGAACGGCTACACTTACGTACACGCTTTTGATGATGAGCTCATTATAGCGGGACAGGGAACGATGGGCTGTGAGATCGCCGAAGAACTACCTGAAGTAACGGTCGTGGTTGTGCCGATCGGCGGCGGAGGAATTATTTCTGGAATAGCGACAGCCGTCAAAAAACTTCTTCCAAACATTCGCGTGATAGGTGTACAGGCGGAGAATGTCGCAGCCGTCAACCTATCGCTAAAAGCAGGTGAACCGACGGAAGCTGCACACCATCCGACGATCGCAGACGGTATCGCCGTAAAACGGCCGGGTAATATCACGCTTCCGATCATAAAGGAACTCGTCGACGAGGTAGTTGAAGTGTCCGAGGAGGAGATCGCTCGCGGTGTATTCCATTGCGTTCAAAACAGCCATCTCGTGGTTGAAGGTGCTGGAGCAGCCTCGGTCGCGGCCTTGATCGCCCGGAAGATCAAGTTAAAGTCTAGCGACATAGTTTGCCCGGTACTCGCGGGTGGTAATATCGACGCAAATTTGCTGGCTTTAATACTGCAGCAGGTGCTCGTTCGGCAGGGCCGATACATAATCCTAAAACTGCTAGTACTCGATCGCCCCGGCGCACTCGCGGAGCTTTTGAATCACACGGCGAGCACAGGGGCGAATGTTGTCGAGGTTTTCCATAGACGGGCGATGTGGCTCGCGCCGCTAGGGCGCGTAGGCATAGAGTTACTGCTCGAAGTAAGGGATGAATCGCACGGAAAGGAAGTATTCACTTATCTCGAAAAGGTCGGCTATCACGTCGAACGCGAAGGGCAGGGAGATTGGGAGGAATAATCGATCTCACTTCTCTTATCGTCTGCGCTGTTTTGGATCGAGATATTCTCTGAGCCCGTCACCAATGAAATTGAAGGCAAGTACTGTCAAGGCAATGGCGACACCCGGAAAGAACAGTACATGCGGGTAGATCGTGTAATATTGGCGCGCCTCTTCGATCATCGTCCCCCAGCTTGGAGCAGGAGGCGGAATTCCAAGGCCCAAGAAAGACAGCGAGGCTTCAGATAACACAGCGCCCGCCATTCCGAGGGAGGCCTGGACGATCAGGGGCTGTACAGCATTCGGCAGAATATGAGTGAAGAGTATTCGCATATTGCCTGCACCGAGGGCCCTTGCCGCTTGAACGAAATCGTATTCCCGAACCTTGAGGACCTGGCCGCGCATCACCCGCGCGTATCCGACCCAGCCGATTATGCACAGCGCAAGGATCATCTTCCCGAGACCTGCACCGAGAAACGCGACCAACGCTATTGCGAGCAGAAGCCCGGGGAACGCGAGGAAGACGTTAAAAACATAACCCGACAGGAATTTATCCAAGAGCCCGCCGTAAAAACCAGCAATTGCTCCGATAAAAATACCAAATATCGCCGATACCAGTACCACGGTGATACCGACCTCGAGCGATATCCTGGCACCGAACACGACACGCGAGAAAACGTCGCGGCCGAGTACGTCCGTCCCGAAGAAATGCTCCGATGAAGGCGAAACAAATCGCGCAGAAAGATTCTCGGCGGTTACGTCATGCGTAGCGATCAAAGGCGCGAATATCGCCGCAAGAATGAAAATCGCAGCGATCACAATGCCGATATAGGTCAATCTGTTCATTAAAAATAGAAAGGGTTCAGGCTCAATTAAGCCTGATCCTAGGGTCCAAACGGCGATACAGGAGATCGGTTAGCGAATTAGCCAAAATGTAGGTAACGCTGATGACAAGTACGCAGCCCTGTACGAGTCGGTAATCGCGCTTACCGATCCCGTCTTCAAGTAGGAGCAAGCCGAGGCCCGGCCAGTTGAATATTCTTTCTGTAATGATCGCACCAGCGAGCAACACGCCGAGCTGCAGCCCGAGGATGGTTACGACCGGGATCAGCCCGTTCTTCAACACATGTTTGTACACCACTGTACGTTCGCTGAGCCCTTTTGCACGAGCCGTGCGGACATAATCTTCACCCAATTCCTCGATCACGCTGGATCGCACCATTCGCGTCAAGATTGCGGATAGGGCGGCACCTAACGTTACGGCGGGCAGAACGATGTCCTCGGGGTAGGCATAGCCCGTTGGCGAAAAGATGCCGAGTCTCACAGCGAAGATGGTAACGAGAAACGGACCGATGACAAACGTCGGAAGCGATATGCCTAAAAGGGCAATGAATGAAGCAAAATTATCAGTTAAGGTGTTTTTATTCGTTCCGGCGAGGACACCGAGCGGTATCGCGATACCGACCGCAACAAGCATCGACGCGATCGCCAGTAGAATCGTCGACGGATAACGTTCCAGGATCATGTCAAGCACCGGTCGGTCAGTACGAAACGAAGTGCCAAGGTCTCCCCGCCAAAGCCCGGACCAATAATCGACATAGCGGTTGTTTATCCCGTTCCACGTGACACCGTTCTCGCCGTCAAACGAGACGAAAAACGCAGGTCGATCGAGGCCGTGCTTTCGCTCAAAATTCTCTATCTGCTCCTGCGTTGCCGTTTCACCCAAGATCGTCGTCGCCGGTGACCCCGGCACCAATTCGATCAGTAATGTCACAAGGGAAATTACCGTCCAAATGACGAGTAGAATAAGACCTAATTGTTTGGCGAAATTGAGAAATTTATATTTCATTGAATCCTGGGAAGCAATGAAATTTTATAATTAATCAAAGGGGATAACAAATAGTTAAAGATTTTTAGCGATCCCCTCGTGACGCGGTATGGAGCGCAGCGATGCCACCAGTGAAATTCTCATACTCGACGTTACAAAACCCAGAATCCTGAAGCATGCTTACCAACTGTTTTTGATCGGGAAACCTCTTAACAGAATCCGGAAGGTAATCGTAAGCCCGACGCGAGCCGCTAATAGCTCCGCCGATTCGAGGAAGTACGCGAGCGAAATAGAAGTTGAACAATTGACGAAAACCTGGAATTACCGGTGACGAAAACTCGAGTATCGCAAGTTTACCTCCCGGTCGGAGTACACGAAAAAGCTCGGAGAGTCCGTCACGCACATTGGATAGATTACGCAGTCCAAACGCTATGGTGACTGCGTCTGCACAGCTATCGGCAAAGCCGAGATTCATCGCATCACCCTCTACATATGCGATCGACGAACCTGACTTCACGGTCTTTTCCTTGGCAATAGAAATCATCGGCCTGCAAAAATCAGAACCGATGATCGCTGCCTTTGAATTTCGCGCAAGTTCGAGTGAAAGATCGCCAGTTCCACATGCGACGTCCAAGACAACCGCATCCGGCCGATCGAGAACTACTCTGAGTTTGTCAGATACTCGTCTACGCCAACGCTTGTCGATATTTGCCGAGAGAAGATGATTAAGCAAATCGTAACGTCCGGCAATTCCGGAAAACATCTCACGAACGGCGTGGGCGTGGGAAATCTCGTTGGAGGTTCTCTCGTTCGGCATTATTTAACGGTGGACGCTGCGGGCTCACCTTTTGGCGAGAGAATTACGGTTACAACCGGATTCCGCGACAAAAGGTCAGCGACGCGCTGGACGTCGGCTAGGTCAGCTTTTTGATATGACCCGACCGTGTCCGCGACTGACGAGATGCCGAACGTATCCACGTCGAGCCAGTGATTCGCAAGGTCGTATTCAGTAAGGGCCGAGATCACGTCCGTTTTGGACTTTGAAAATTCGGCATCGGTGATCTTACCGGCAAACGCTCGTTCAATAAGGCCGTCCGAGGCGTTCGATCCGTTGTATTTTACAGTGAATGAACCCGGCAATCGATGGGAATTACTCGAGACATATACGTTAGATCGGTTTGTCATTTTTTCAACGCGGTCCCGAATAATCCGCGCAAGTATTTTCGAGGAGGCAAGATCTTTGTCATTCCTTGCAATGCCCCTGAAAGAGTAACGGACTTCCGAGCTGCCGGTGCCTAAATAGATCTTTTCGAGCGGTTTCACATCCGGTGCGTCGGGTTGTCGAAACGTTGACGGAACGCGTCTGTCAGATTTCGTCCAACCGCCAAAATATCGACGGATCGCTCGATAGATCAGATTTCGGTCGAATTTTCCCGTTACTGCAAGAGTTGCGTTATCAGCTGTCAGGAACCGGAGGCGCGCGTCGATCAGGTCGGGATATTCAATCGCCGAAATTGATCGGGTGGTTCCTAACTCGGGCCGTCCATAAGGAAATGTTCCGAACAAACGCTCTGCCGAAGCGCGATCCGCAAGGTACGCGGGATTCTTTTCGAGCACCCCAAGCTTTTCGAGAATCGATTTCTTAAGATTTGCCGTTGTTTCCCGGTCAATCGCGGGGTTCGAAACAGCAGCAGCGATCGTTTCCAGCAACTCCAGGGCCTGCGAAGGATCAGATGTAGCGTCAATCTGGATAAAGTCGTAATTGCTATCGATCTTAAGGCCCCCTCCCAAGTCCTCAGCAAAAAAATTCCTGGACTCCGAGCTCGGGAAGATGTTTTCGGCAAGCAGCTTCATAACCCCTTCTTTACCCTGCGGATCAAACGCCGAGCCGCTGTGGATCCTCAGCTTCACCGTAACCTTGTTTGACGGTGTATTGGGCCACATAAGCACCTTTAGGCCGTTGAGGAGCTTTTCCTGGCGCGGAGCAGGCATTGCCTGGCCAAAAATCGCCGGTGCGAGCAGGGATATGGCTATGATAATTATCAGCGCAACAAAAACGATCTTGGTAAAAAGGTTCTTATTATTCATCCGTAACTTTGAAAACTTTGAAAGATATATTCGGTCTGCAACCTTAGTTGCCGCATCGGGTCAAAATGTTGTCAAAAGACACGTACGTTTTCGACTTCTCTTCCGTCTCAAATAGAAAATTTTAGATCGCCGTGGGCATCGCGTCAAACTACAAAAGCATCTATAAAAATTGATCAAAGTCAGGCTTAGTATGGCCTGCTGGATGGAAAAAGACTTAACATTCAGGAAAAAGGCGGTATAATTGGATAGAACCTTGATCCCCGCAAACGGAGAACCTGCGAGCGGAACAATTGAGAGGCGGAAAAATGGGAAAAATAGTCAAATATTGCAGTAAGTGTGAAGAAGGGTTTGCCGAAAGGTTTGGGTTTTGCCCTGATTGCGGTGCTCAACTGCAAGCGTTCGAGTTAAATCCAGTCTCGGGTGAAATGATTCCCGAAGGAACGGGTTCCGTTGTACCGCCGGTCGCGGCTTTTGCCGAAACTGAGGTTTCGTCGAAGGACCTTCGTCCGGAAATTGTTAATGAGAACGAGTCGCCAGTCTTGACGGGCACGACTGAAATGCTTAACGAAGTGCCGGCCACCATTGATCTTTCCAGCCGGGAACAATATCTAGAAAGCACCGACCTTTTTGCCACTCGACCATCGATAGAAGTAGTTGAGCCGGAATATACGAACGATAGCCCGGTGACAAACGGAAATCATTACGAATCCACTGGTTCGTCGGCTCCGAATACGGGAACTCCGGTTGAGCCTGAAGTTTCGTCCACAGTGCCTTACGTGCTGGATGAAGATTTTCACGTAACGGTTATCGAAGAAAAGAACTCCAGCCAGAGAAACGGTCTGTTAATGGCCAGCACTGCATTAATGATAACTTTCCTTGTCAGCGCGACGGTCTGGTCATTGTTCAGCAAGGAATTAGGGGTGGGGGCGATCGATCAAGGCGAGCTGTTCGCGTTTGTTCCAGTCGTCGAGGTTCCGATGGACGTCGAGGAAGAAATCAAGCAGGATGAGGACAAAGGCGGCGGCGGAGGGGGCGGCGGCCGAGACGAGGAAACGCCCACATCAAAAGGTCAGCTAGCTTCGCAGACCGAAAAGCCCATCATTAATCCGTCGAAGACGATCATTCAACGGGATAACCCTGAGCTGGTTCAACCGATAGCGGCGACCCAGGGGAATCGGAAGATGCCGCGGACTACCGATCCGTACGGCGATCCGAATTCAAGGTTTGGAACGCCGTCCGATGGAACCGGAAGCGGTGGGGGTCAAGGATCCGGTTTTGGTCAGGGACAAGGCAGCGGACGCGGTACGGGGATGGGAAGCGGCTCAGGATCCGGCAGCGGCAGCGGACTTGGCGACGGTAACGGCCCTGGGAGCGGTTCCGGCGGCGGATCCCGAGGTTCATTGCCGCCACCACCGGAACGGCCGCGCGGAGTAACCCAGAAGTATCGGCTTATCGCAAAGCCAAAGGCTACATACACCGACGTCGCACGACAGAACAGCGTGCAGGGCAACGTGACACTGAAAGTCCAGTTGCTAGCTTCGGGGCAGATCGGCAGCATTACTCCGATCTCGCGATTGCCGCACGGCCTTACGGAACAGGCGATTGCGGCGGCGAGGCAGATAAGATTTGAACCAGCAAAGCGAGACGGTCAAGCTGTTACTACGACAGTGACGTTTCAGTACGGATTTACGATATATTAAAATCGGACAATCGATTCTTCCATAGAAAAAGGGCCGCATTACGGCCCCTTTTTTCGTTATGAAATACTATTGAAGATCAAATTCCGCCGTTTTTTGATTTTGAGATCTCGTTTAGCTCGAAACGGTGGCGGTCACGCTTTTCGATTTTGCCTATAAAATCAAGCGGTTCGTTGTCCTCGTAGTCAATTCCCATTGCATGGGCATTATCTTCGACATCAGATTGATCGGGTGTGGGGTTATGTCCAAAGACGGTTTCTGCGCCGGAATCATTCACATCTTCCCATTCAGCATCGATGTCACCACCGGAATCGGCCGGCGAAGAAGATCGGCGATTGTTTGACAGGCGTTCCAAGAGTTCATTTGGCGCTTGCGGAACATTTGCGATCTCCGCGTCCATAAAATCCTTTATCTCTTGGTTTGGGGGAGCTTCATTTTCGTAAAATTCAAGTTCTTTGCCCGTCATATCTCTCCCTCCTTATTCGATCGTGTATGTCAAAAGGATATCACATCACCCAGCGCTTTCAAATAAATACGACCGTTTGCGATGACGGTATCTCGAACCGTTTCCGGCATCTTAGGTTTTTGCACGATAGTACATCGTCGACCCTGACCATATAGTCTTTTGAATTCTGATATTGAGCACGGTCGCGTTCGTTCAGGTTTCGCGGAACTTGCTTTTTCTTAACACGTTTTAGCCACCGAACCTCATAATCATTCCGCTCCCGGCAATTCGGGCAGGAAAAACTTGCAGTCTTGGATTCTTGCCTCTCGTCGAAGATGTCCCGCTCGTTCATACCTTCGATTGTAAAGCTTCATTGCTGAATGGTAAATAACGAATCGTGATTAACGCGTTGGAGTGTTGAGTAGTAATCTATTTGGTAAGACTTCGGAGGTATTCAAAACTAAAGATCCCAGTATCGTGTCCGTCAGAGAAGTGGAAATTTAGGGCGTATCGACCAACAATGGAAATATGCGAAAAGGACAAGTCTTGAGCAACACTCTCAGCAATTAAGATCTTCTCGCCTGTCCATTCGTTGACACAGCTCGCACATGGGCAAGACCTTCTCAGCTGGTTGGCACTGTAAGTCGACTCATCGCTGTTCGACCACTGGATTGATACCTCTCTATCGGATTCCTCAATGATTTGAACCGGTTGGATCATAAGTTGGCGTCGAAATTCGATCGATTTTGAAAAATCGGGGTCAAATCGCCATGTTTAGGAAAGACCTTCCGAAATGCCATCACATTCCCGGCCATTAAGATCGGTAATGCAAAATAAGCGCCGATGCAGAGTGCAAGCTGGCCAACAAAAAGAATCACAAAATTGACAGCGATCAGCCCACCGATACCACCAAGGTTCTTTAGAACTGCCCGGGCGCTCGTTTTCATCGCGTCGACTGCGCCCAATTTCCGATCGACAATGAGAGGAATCGCGAACATCATCAATGTATGCAAGCATATCATCGCAAGCACGAGCAGCAGGGAAATGACGCCGGCTCCGAAGAGGCCGCCGATCATCCCGGCTTCGCCTGCGACGCCTTGGCCAACAACTAGCGCTGCAATAAAGAAAACATAGATCAGTATGTAAATTACTATCGTAGGAACAATGATCAGAAGGATCACGATCAGCGAAGGCGCGAACCAATCGATCCCTTTGAAAAGCGTTTCGAACGATATCGAACGACCGTCAATCTTCTCCAGATACGCGTAATATATTCCGCAGCTCATGGCCCCAAGCAGAACATACATGGTCGCACTACCGATCAATGCACCGACGATCGTGATGCCAAATAGAAGCCAGTAGTCGCTTTTGATGAGTTCCCAGCCTTCTTTAACGCATTCGATCGGATTAATTGCGCCCGTTCGAAATTCGGTGTTTTGCATATTAAGAACCGTTTTGGCTTTTCAAATAAATCTTGTGGATATAGTCCACCATCATTCGATCGCTCGAAAACTGAGGTGTCAAAGTCATAAGTGCTTCTCGCATTCCGGTAATCCATGCCAATGGAATTTGGCCGGCGCCACGGTCATAAAATGTCGGTATTATCACGTTTTCAAGTGTGGAATAGAGCGATTCTGCATCTTGAGCATCAACCTCTTCATCGTCACCGACGTTCAGTTCGCCGATCGCAAATCCGTTTTTGCCGTTGTACCCCTCGACCCACCATCCGTCAAGCACTGAAAAATTTAAGACGCCATTCATGGCCGCTTTTTGCCCACTCGTACCGCTTGCCTCCAGGGGCCGCCGCGGAACGTTCATCCAAACATCGACGCCGTGGACCAGGTAGCGTGCGACTTCCTGATCATAATCCTCAATAAAAACGGCTCTGTTCTGCCAATTCGAATTATTGTTTATACTCATCAATTGCTGCAATATCTGTTTCGCGGTTCGGTCTTGCGGGTGGGCCTTCCCGGCAAAAACGAATTGTACGGGACGGTCAGGGTCGTCGACCATTCGCAAGAGGCGGTCGAGGTCAGTAAGCAGCAGATTCCACCGTTTGTATTTTGCGACGCGACGGGCAAAGCCAATAGTGAGAACATCCGGAGAGAACAACTTGCGCGTATCTTCGTGCTCGTTGATCGTTTCCATCAGCCCGGTCTCCTTCGATCGGGTTCGGTCGCGTATGAAAGCGATGAGAAGTTCCTTCGAAATTTGATGCGCATTCCAAATATCATCGTCCGAAAGCTTATTCAGCGCTGAAGCCCATGTGTTCGGATCTCTCGTTTTCTGAACCCAATTGAAGCCAATTTTATTCACATACGTCCGTTGGAGGGCAGGTGCGATCCAGGTCGATTGATGAACGCCGTTCGTTATATGGGTGATCGGGGCCGAATCTGCATGATCGATCGAAGGAAACATTTTTAGCCATAGGCTTCGTGAAACCTCGCCGTGTTTGAGACTAACGCCGTTCGCTGATCGCGACATACGTAATGCGAGCGGTGTCATCCCGAAATACTCGAAAAGATCAGCCTGATCAGTGCGTCCCAGCGCTAGGAATGAATCTTCGTCCAGATTCAGGTCTCGCAGGAATTCTGTCGAAAAGCATTCTCGCAGCAGCTTCGGATCGAAAACGTCATTTCCAGCTTCGACCGGCGTGTGAGTGGTGAACACACAATTTCGTCGGACATTGCGAGCCGCCTCATCGAACGAAGATCCGGGATTTGAAGAAATAAATTCCCTTGCAAGTTCAAGCGTGAGAAACGCAGAGTGTCCTTCATTCAGATGGTAAACAGCCGGTTCGACACCTAACGCCCGTAAAAGCCTGACGCCGCCGATACCCAGAACTTTCTCCTGAACGATCCTTGTTTCGGCATCGCCCCCGTAAAGATGGCCGGTGATCATTCTGTCGACATGCGCATTCTGCCTAACATTCGTATCCAGTAAATACAGGGAGATCCGGCCGACTTTTGCAAGCCATGCTTGCGCGAACACCTCGCGTCCTCGAATGTGAACTGAGACTTGTATGCGCTGACCTTTTCGGTCGTATACCGGTGTAATCGCAAGTTCAGAATCGAAGACATCCGTATATTTTTCTTCTTGCCACCCGTCGTGGGCGATCTTCTGGCGAAAGTAGCCAAATCGATAAAGGAGGCCGATCGCAACGAGCGGCACATTTAGATCGCTGGCGGACTTAAGATGGTCACCGGCAAGAATCCCGAGGCCGCCGGAATAATTTGGAAATGAATTATGCACGCCGTACTCTGCGCAAAAATAGGCCGCCGGCGAATATTCGGACAGCCCTTCGAAGGTTTTCGGGCTCACATCCAAATAGGCACGAGAACGATTCACAAACTCCTCAAGTTTAGCAACGTATTGAGCATCGTCCGCCTTTTGCCACAAGCGTAGTTGGCTGACCCTCTTAAGCAGCAGCCGCGGGTTCTGTTCGCACCTCTCCCAAAGGCCGGGTTCAAGCTCTCGAAACAACTCGACCCCTTCAGGATTCCAGCTCCAATAAAAGTTCTGGGACAGTTCTTCGAGCGCTTTTAAGTTCGCTGGCAACTCCCTTTTTATCGAAAAATCTTGACGGAAGATCTGATCTGGCTCAATGCCCATTGCTGGCTGCATATATGTATCCGTACCGGACGAAAGCTCCTTCATATTCATTACTTCGTTGTGTTATTGAACAAACGGGAAAGCATCAAAAACTATAAACCAACCGTTGGCAACAGGCAAATGAAGGGAACAAATCAAAAGGACTGGTTTTCAACAAAAATTTCGAAGTCCGAGTCGGACAAGAAAACAAAACGCACGTCATTGATGTAGTGATTTTCGCTTAGTAATTTACTCACCGCAGTTGACGAGATTTTCGCCGCCATATCTTTCGGATAACGATAAATACCGGTTGACATTGTTGGAAACGCGATCGATGTCAGCGAATTATCAGATGCAAGCGATAGCGATCGTTCATAACAGCTCGACAGGAGTTCACCTTCCGCTCCTCGATGTGCCCCAAAGATCGGGCCGACGGTATGGATCACGTATCGTGCAGGCAAATCGCCGGCAGTAGTGATCACTGCCTGTCCGGTCGGGAGTCCGTCAGGATATCTGGATATTCGAATTCGTACGCATTCCGCAAGAATCGTCGGCCCGCCCTTTCCGTGGATAGCGCCGTCCACACCCCCACCGCCGAGAAGTGTCGAATTCCCCGCATTTACGATCGCATCGACCTTTTCCGACGTGATTTCTCCCACGAATACCCGGACCCGGCCATCGAGATAACATTTTTCCATAGCCAGTTATAAGCAGTCGAGCGCCTATCGCAGGATTCCGACCCGCATAAAGTGGTAATGAAGCGCAACGATAAGCCCAAAGAGAAAACCGGCGATAGTCAGGACGACTCCAACCGAGAAGTAGTTTGGAAAATTGCCGAGACCGATCAGCTTCCAAAGAAATGCCATCACGATTCCCCCAGCTGCGAAAAATACCGGGATCAAAATGATCTGAAATCGAAATGTCTTAGTGTCTTCTTTTCTTGCTCCAAAAAACAGCGGTTTTAGGCGGTCGTATTCCCACCCAACAAGCCAAGCGGCAGCGAACGTCATAAAGACAGCAACAAGCCACGTCCCGGCAAATCCAACAGAGGCCGTCAAGACTGCGATGTTTACAATGATGGGCAAAAAGATGATAGCGCCTAGATGCGAAGTTCTTGGGATCAGCAGCAAAATCGCTGCGATCATCTGAGCCCAACCTATAAATTCATAATAGAAACCTGTTTGGTACAGTGCACTGAAGTAGTGGCCGACCGGATTCGAATCAGGAAGCATCGTAAACGGCTGATGCATTATCTTTTTGTAGCTGGGAGGAATAAATCCGATGGAAAGCAGTATCCGTGTAAAGGCAGTAAACACTTGGCAAAATTTGCTACTGGAAACGTATAAATGAATGCGGTCGAGAGATGTCTCAATTATCATATGATTTGCGCAGAGGTTTCGTGCTTTAACGTGAATTCGCAGAATAAAAGTTTCAGCTTTCTTGTTAGTGGAGCGAAGTTTCCGTTAAGATTCATCTTCATTTCGATTTTTGGCGAATTGAACCGAGTGCTCATAACTTAAATATGAAACTAAATATTATCCCCGTAAAGTGGACGGACGAGGGCGTGTTAATGCTAGATCAACGCCTGTTGCCAACGGAAGAGAAATGGCTGACCTTGAAGACCTATAACGACGTTGCTGTCGGTATTAAGGACATGGTCGTCCGCGGCGCCCCTGCCATCGGCGTGTCAGCTGCGTACGGGATCGCCCTCGGCGCAAAACATTTCGTTGGAACCAATGTCGACGATCTGGAGGACGAACTTGAGTATATTTGTGAAGTTTTAGGTGCAACGCGCCCCACCGCCGTCAACCTGTTTTGGGCTATCGATCGCATGAAGCGGAAATTTCAAGCGGCCAAGTCGGAGCGGCTTTCGGTGAGTGAGATCAAGCAGGTCCTCATTGAGGATGCAGCGGCGATCCACGAAGAAGACATTGAGTCACAGAGGCTCATCGCTCAATATGGCGGCGAATTGATCGAAGATAATTCGACCGTCCTTACGCATTGCAACGCGGGAGCTCTGGCAACTGGCGGTGTGTGGGGAACAGCTCTCGGAGTCATACGCGGCGCCATCGATCAGGGAAAATCTGTTTCGGTGATCGCCGATGAGACACGTCCCTATCTGCAGGGATCCCGCCTGACCGTTTGGGAACTGTTGCAGGACGATATACCCGTAACCCTGATCACGGACAATATGAGTGGTCACATTATGAAGAAAGGCCGCGTTCAGGCTGTTGTAGTCGGCTCGGACCGCATCGCTGCCAACGGCGACGTTGCGAACAAGATCGGAACCTATATGGTCGCGGTTTTAGCAAAACAGCACGGAATCCCGTTTTACGTCGCAGCACCCCTCTCCACGGTCGACCTCAATTGTCCCACGGGTGAACAAATCCCGATCGAAGAACGTGATATACGTGAAGTAACACACGTAAAGGACATACAACTTGCGCCGGACGGGATCGGGGTCAGCAACTACGCGTTCGACGTAACCCCGAACGAACTAGTCACCGCTATCATAACGGAGAAGGGCGTTGCCAGGGCGCCATATACAGAGAGTTTGAAGAGTCAGTTCGAACATTGATCTATTCGTTCCTACTGATTGCGATACCGTATGGTTATCGTAATTCTTTCGGTGTTTTGATATAATTTCGCCTTGCTGAATACTCATTCATTTATTCACTTATTATGATCGAACGCGAACAAATTGAAATGGATGTTGTGTTTGTCGGTGCTGGACCGGCTAACCTTGCGGCTGCCTTACATCTTAAGAATGAAACCAGGAAGCACAACGAATATGTAAGTAAAGGACGGCTTCACGGCACGGTGATCGATGACCTTGAGATCGCGATCGTAGAAAAGGGCTCGTTCGTAGGCGCCCACATTCTTTCCGGCGCGGTGATGGACCCGATCGCCATCCGTGAACTTATGCCGGACTTTCTCGAGCAAGGCTGCCCGATCGACACCGTCGTTATCGAAGATGCTTTCTGGTACCTGACAAAGAACAAAATAATAAATGCACCAATCATCCCGCCGCCACTGAGGAACAAGGGCAAATATATTATTTCTCTGAGCAAAATGTGCGAATGGCTTGCTGAGAAATGTGAAGAGGTCGGGATAAATATTTTTCCCGAGTTTCCGGCCGCCGAAGTTTTGTATGACGATAACGATTCGGTGATCGGGGTTCGAACAGGCGACAAGGGCATTGGAAGGGATGGAAAACCGAAGGTTAATTTCGAGCCCGGCGTCGACATCTTGGCCAAAGTTACTGTACTTGGCGAGGGGTCGCGCGGATCGCTCGCAAAACAACTAACTGCACGTCTTAATCTGGACGAGGGCAAGGAAACACAGGTCTATTCGTTGGGCGTAAAGGAGCTTTGGGAGGTACCAGCGGGGAACTTCGAAGAAGGACGCGTTGTCCACACCCTCGGGTTTCCATCCGATACTCAAACATACGGCGGCGGATGGATATACGGGCTAAAAAACAACACCATCAGTATCGGGTACGTGACAGGATTAGATTACAAGGATCCGAAGATCGACCCGCACAATGAGTTTCAGAAATTTAAAACTCATCCTAAAGTTGCCGAGATATTGGCCGGCGGGACGATGCTAAAATACGGCGCCAAAACGATCAATGCGGGCGGTTTCTTTACAATGCCAAAACTCTACGCCGATGGCGTACTGCTTGTTGGCGATTGCGCTTCATTCCTAAACGGCCAGCGAATCAAAGGTATCCACACCGCAATGAAATCGGGAATGCTCGCTGCCGAGACGATCGTTAGTGCATTCGAGCACGACGATTATTCGTCTCACGCGCTTAAGCATTTCGCGGAAAAAGTGAACGAAAGCTGGATCTACGATGAACTCCATCCGGTTCGGAATTTTCACGCGTCATTCCAGGCCGGAAGGTGGCCGGCTTTGATAAATACGGGACTTCAGTTCGTAACTGGCGGGTTGGCATGGGGCTTTATGCCGAAGGAACACCACATTCCCGGGCACGAAAGAATGGAGAAATTGACGAAAGAAGGACAAGCGAATTCGGAAAATGACGGGCGCTATAAGAACGTAAAGTTCGATAAACAATTGACGTTCGATAAGATAACCGACGTTTTCCACGCCGCGGTTGCTCACGACGAAGACCAGCCTTCTCATCTGCATGTTCTGGATACCGAAATATGCGCGACACGCTGCGCGGAGGAGTATGGCAATCCTTGCCAGCTATTTTGTCCTGCACAAGTCTATGAGATGGAAAACGACCCAACAACCGGCCGTCGCGAACTCAAAGTGAACTTTTCAAACTGCGTGCATTGTAAAACGTGCGATATCGCCGACCCATACCAGATCATAAATTGGGTAACGCCTGAGGGTGGCGGCGGGCCGAACTACAAGGGGATGTAGTCGTTTGAGATGTTAGTTTTAGGAAAAAGCACATTTGGGCGCGCCTCGAGTGTGCTTTTTTGTCTTGAACGGCTCTTATTCTTACTCGGAGGCCTCGTTGCCGTCGAGGATTGTAAAATTAACCTTTCGGTTCGCGATCTCTTTCATCGCAACTCGAGTCGGCTTATTTTTGCGCACGTCAATATCCACTCGTGAATCCGCCCCGCGCTGCAGTTGTTTGCTGCGTTGCGCGGCGAGGATGATCATCCTGTACTTCGAATCGATTTCGGGCGGATCAATTATTTCCGCAACTTCTTCTGATTCCTCGTCGATCTGTTCGATCTCGTCTACCATAAAATTCACTACTCTCCGGACATTGAAAGATTAGAAATATCGAAACTATCTAGTATAGTCTTTATGCGTTCCTCTTGTCTATCGGGTCGCAGACGTTCGGACATAATAATCGAACAAAGTTCCTGCGTCGCCGTACCGACTTCTTCGTTTACGACCACATAGGCAAATGAACGGTAATCTTGGACCTCGGCGGGGGCATTTCGCAAGCGGACATCAAGGTCGCCCGAGTTTTCTGTCGCTCGTGAAGTCAGCCTGGCCTCAAGAACTGAATATGAAGGCGGCAGAATAAAGATGCTCACGGCCTCTGGCATTTGGCCGAGCACATTCTTAGCACCTTGAACATCGATCTCGAGGATAACGTCGTTCCCCTGATCCGTCATTTCTCGGACGCCTTCTTTAGCGGTCGCGTAGTCATTATCGTGAACTCGGGCCCATTCGAGGAATTCTCCTCTCACCTTCCGGCGTTCGAATTCTTCAGGCGAAACAAAGAAATAGTCCCTTCCCTCCAACTCGCCATCACGAATCGGACGGGTCGTAAACGATACCGAATAGCCGATAGACGGCACGGTTTTCAGTACCTCACGAATCAATGTTCCCTTACCGCCGCCCGACGGGGATGAGATGATGATCAGATTTCCTTTCATTCACTTTCAAACCGTCATTCTACGTTTTGGACTTGCTCACGTATCTTCTCAATTTCACTTTTGATCGCCAGCGCATTCTCCTTAACCGTCATATTGCTCGTTTTCGACGCAATAGTGTTGGCTTCACGGTTTAGCTCCTGGGTAAGAAAGTCCAGGCGTTTGCCGACTTCCACTTTTTCGCTGGCGATTCCGCGGAAGTGTTCGATATGACTTTTTAATCGTGTGATCTCCTCCGAAATGTCGCTTTTATCCACCAAATAAGCGACCTCCTGTGCTAACCGCGATTGGTCTAATTCTATCTGCGCCGCACTCTTTGCTAGCATTTCGACGATCCTCTTCGAAAGTCGTTGAAAATATTCATCTGCGACGCCGGCCGCTTCGGATTCGATAGCCGGAAGCCTCGCTTCGATCTCATTCAAACGAGACTCAAGTTCGTTCTTGAGCATTTCCCCCTCATTTGACCGCATTCCTTCAAGGTCGTCTAGTGCGAGTTCGACGGCCTTTTCGACACCGAATACAAATTCTTCGCTAATGCCGTCTTTTTTTGGGATTATCACATTCGGCAATCTTGCAATAACGTTTAGATCTGGATCTCCCGATAACTCAAATCCTTCCTTTATGAGCTTCAACGCGGCTAAGTAGCCGGCGATCATCGGTCGATTAATCTCGTAGTTGATCTCATCGCTGCGATCGAATTGCACATTAACATCTGCGCGGCCGCGGGATAGACGGTTCGCAATTTGCCGTTTTATCGCCGATTCGAGTGACTGCATCTCACTGGAAAGACGAAGGTTTACGTCAAGGAACCGGTTGTTGACGGTCTTGATCTCGACGGTGACTGCGAAGTTGTGTTCTGCAACTGCACCGCGGCCGAAGCCAGTCATTGATCTCATAAATTGTCAGAGGGCTAACGCTAATAAGTTTCCGGGTGTTTCCGATATTCATTTTCCACTTTACATTGACCATTGTCCATTTCAGGCAGTTAATGAAAAGCAAATTTTGAGCCTCGGGTAGACCTTAGCTCTCGATCAGCTCTTCATCAGCAAACTGGAGCTCGTAAAGCCTTTGGTAGACGCCGCCCGTTTGAAGCAGCTCTAAGTGTGTACCGGACTCGATGATTTCCCCACGCTGCAAAACAACGATTTTATCGGCACGACGAATCGTTGAAAGTCGATGGGCAATTACTATAGATGTCTTATTGCGCATCAGGTTCGCGAGTGCCTTCTGTACCAGGCGTTCTGATTCGGCGTCCAAAGCCGAGGTTGCTTCGTCTAGGATCAATACCGGCGAGTCAACCAAAACGGCTCGTGCTATCGCGATTCGCTGACGTTGGCCGCCAGATAGGAACGCCCCGCGCTCACCCACGATCGTTTCATATGCGTTCGGCAATTCCTGTATGAAATCGTCAGCAAATGCTATGCGGGCCGCGTTCGTGATCTCATCGTCGGACGCTTCTTCTTTGCCATACGCGATGTTGTATCGGATCGTTTCATTGAAAAGCACCGTTTCCTGCGTTACTAGGGCAATTTGCTTTTTAAGGCTCAAAAGGCGAGCGTCACGAATGTCGGTTTCATCCCAATAGATCGCACCGCCTGTCACGTCATACAATCTTTGAACGAGCTTTATAAGGCTTGATTTCCCGCCGCCGCTCTCGCCTACAAGCGCGACCATAGTTCCTTTTTGAACCTCTAGGCTTACATTCTTCAGTATCGACTTTTCGTCGTTCTGGTACTTAAAAGAAGCCTCTACGAGACGGATGCTTTTTTGAAGTGGCGAAAGGACTACTGCATCGTGCTTTTCCGGGAGCCTCTCGGTTTCGTCGAGCACGTTCCACACATCTCTGGCAGCGGCGAAGGCCTTTGTTATCTCATTGTGCTGGCGCGATATCTTCCGCATTGGGTCATAACTTCGGAAAAGAAAGTACAGGAAGGCGAAGAACTGTTCGGCAACCATTCGTCCGGCGTTGATCTCGCGTAAACCGAAGTAAAATAAAATGATTATGGCTATTACTCCGATGATCTCAATAGTTGGAGGTGATGTTGCGGCGATCCGTCCAGAGCGTAGATTGGCCCTGGCTATAATCTCAGCCACGCGAGCAAATCGACCTTTTTCACGCTCTTCGGCTATATAGGCCTTTACGATCGTTTGGTTCGAAAGCGTTTCTTGGGCAGTATCGGTAAGTAGTTTGTTCCCCTCGAAAGATTCTTCCGCTAGTCGTCTCAGAG
>JBAUGL010000108.1:0-5768 GCA_049679665.1 Pyrinomonadaceae bacterium
GGCATACGGAAACGAGGATCAAACGGAGTACGTAGATTGGCTGACGGAGTTTGCCAAGCTCGTAAGGCCAAAGCTCCGGCCCGATGGAAGCTTTGTCCTGGATCTAGGGGGGGCGTACCAAAAGGGCGTACCTGCGCGAAGCCTCTACAATTTTCGTGTGCTGCTTCGGTTTTGCGATGAACTCGGGTACTTCCTGGCAGAGGATTTCTATTGGTTTAACCCTTCCAAGCTCCCGAGCCCCATAGAATGGGTGAACAAGCGCAAACTGCGCGCGAAGGACTCCGTGAACACGGTTTGGTGGTTCAGCAAGACGGAATGGCCAAAAGCCGACGTGTCCCAGGTCCTCACAGAGTACAGCGACCGCATGAAGAAACGATTGGCCGACCCTGCCGCGTTCTACTCGGCAAAGAAGCGACCGTCCGGCCACGACATTGGGATGGGCTTCGGGAAGGCAAACCTTGGCGCAATCCCCTCGAATCTCCTGCAGATTCCTAACAGCGATTCGAACGGGGGATACCTCGCAAGCTGCAAAGCTGCTGGTGTTGTTGCACATCCAGCCCGGTTCCCTGCCCGGCTGCCCGAGTTCTTTGTCCGCTTTCTCACGGCGCCGGGCGACCTCGTGATCGACATTTTCGCCGGCTCCAACACGACTGGGATGGTCGCGCAGACCGAAGGTCGTCACTGGCTCTCGTTCGAGGCGGATCGCAGTTATGTGGCGGCCTCTGCGTTTCGGTTCGTCCGGAAGGGCATGGAGCCGTCTGAACTGAAGACGCTCTACGATCGCATCGAGTCCGGTGGGCACGTCGACCTCTCGCGCGCAGCAGCCCAGCACGGGCTGTTCGGATCGCCTTTGGCACGGTGACTTCGACCAAGGTAGCGGAGTGTGGGCGGCCTAGGTCCTCAACAGCGGACCGGGCATATTGAAAGCGCACGCGAGCCCCCCGCCCGTGGCGTTTACTTCGCGCCTGCACCCGGATTGCCGTTCGATCAGTGCACCCGGCCCTGCTTGGAATCCCTGGCTCACTTTCCCCAATCGAGTAGCACACCTCGACCAGACGTGCCGCGAGAGCGCTTCACTCAGCAGGACGCGGTACCTAGGCAGAACACTCTATCATGCCGATCGCGTCGTCTATGTAGGGGACTGTCGAACTCGGAGGAATGTCCAGAGAGTCTGAGAAAATGAAGACTTCGCGTCCGGCATAGGAACGCATGGCACTGTACTGCAGCGTATAACTGAACGTCCGCCGCGCGGCGTACAGCGTCCTGATGTCTGGCTGCCGGTCGTACGACACGAGCCACGGCCGTTTGAGCTTTCGCTGGATCACGCCTGCCAATCGTTTGTGGTCATCCGGCTGATACGTGTTTAAGTAGAGTCTCGCTGCTCGCTCGAAGTAGGGCGGGTCGCAATACACGAGAGTGTCTGGAGACAACCTATTGACCCGCTCCAGCATGAAGTGCTCCGCGTCCATGTTCGTGATCGTAATCCGCTTACGAAGTGCTGCGATAGTCTCGATACGCCTGATCAACTCGTTCCGGGGGAATCGCGCATCAATCTTCCATCGACCCTTCTGGGCTTGGCCTCCAATGACCCCTGCAGTAAGCACGCCGGAGCGGTTGCATCGATTCAGATAGAAAGTGCTGAAACCAAGTGTCATGAGATCATGCGCTTCCGGGTGACGTACTACATCTCTATGCGCCTTCCAGGAGTCAATAGAAAGAGACGAGCGAGAGATGCGTCGACAGAACTCATCCGTCTTGTATAGGAGCGAGCGCCACACAGCATACACATGCCGGGACGAATCGTTCAAGAAGACATGACCAACCTTATTCGCGACTAGCAATTCCATCGCCACGCCAGCTCCACCAGCGTACGGCTCGACGTAATTCCACCCTTCCGCATTGTTGTACTGGAGTAGCTCCGCTACGAATGGGGACAATCGTTGCTTGCCGCCTGGGTACCTAAAGGGCGTTCTGTAGCCCGACATTGCAGCTCCTACTGATTCATTGCCTGAAGGAGGGGGAACACGTTGCCAAAGCGAGTCGCAACATCGTGAGGTGTAATGGAGAACTTGGTGTTATGGACCAATTGATTCATGGAGGTCACTGAGAGCATGCCTTCCTGCTTGCCGAGTTCGGTCATCGCGCCATGCAAGGCCTTTACCATTTCCTTGTCCGTCTTGTTGTTGGTCAAGTGCACTGTGATATCGCGAAGGACGTCGGCGAGCGAGCGGTCTCCACCGTCCTGCCGTTTCAAGGCTGGCCCACCCGCGGCCGCGTGGTCAGCGCAGTAGGCCTTCGCAGAGACCTCGAACATGCTACGAAGCAGGAAAGTGAATGCCAAAGGCGTCTTAGCCAGTTCCAGTCTCTGAGCCTCGAGCTTCAACGTTACGACCTTCTGGCGGTTTGCCCCTGCAGGCGTAAAGAGCTTTAGCGTTCGTTTCACGTCCTTTGCGTCCCCTATCGCAAGGGCTCTCGGTTTGGCTTTCCCGCCGCCTTTTCCGTCAGAGGCCGTGCCCCCGGCCCCTGTACCGCCGCCGGTCGCGCCCGTGTCTTCGGACTTGGATCCGGGCTTGCCGTCCGTGCCCTTCCCGGCGGGTGGGATTCCATACTGTCCCCCAAAGTCCGCTTCCTTGCTCCGTATCTGATCAAATCGCAACGTTTGTAGTCCTATATCGTGAAGGATCGCTTCCAGTTCCTGGCGATACCCTGTTGCTGGGTACGCCTTCGCAAGGGCCGGAGCAGAGGGCAAGCCAAGCCTGGGCGCTACCTTCTTCATCGCTTCTTCAAGAACCGACACCGGATAGTCGCCTGCCCACCGGCCCCGCTGATGCTCGGTGTGGTTTTGCCCGTGCTTGAGATACTTCTCAAGCAAGTCGAGCGCAGGTTCGCGGCCCTTACCGACGTCGCGGTTGTGCCGAGCCCTAGCAACCGCGTTCCACTGATCGCGACTTGCCTTGTCTCCTTTGCCGTGCGCGAGCGTAACGATACGATCGACCGTGGCGGCCTCTTCTGCGGAGTAGACAGTGCATGGCACTTTGCGGTTGGCGCCCCGCCACTTCGCCGTCACGGCTGCGATCTTGGCTAGCACCTCAGCTGGGAGCGAAAGGTTTTTGGTCGAAAGGATTCCATGGACCAGCTTCAAGACGGCAATGCGCCTGTTGCCTTCGCGAACCGTTAAGGCCGTGGACTTTGAGCCGGATCTTAGCGCAATAATGTTCTCAGTTGGCAGGTAGCCGTCCTGCAATAGGCTTTCGGTGAGCGCCCAGAATCTATCTGGGCTGGTAGATATCATGGCTTCGACCGCATCTATCTCCGTCTTCTGAGGGACCGTCCTAAAGTTCCGCAGGTCGAGAGCAAGCTCCTTCACATCCACCGATTTCATCTCTGGCATGGTCTTAGTCGTTTCGTGGATTGGACGTTCTCGGAATCAGCCGACCGGACCACCGATCGGCTGGGCTGCGTGATTCGGAAATTTGGCCCGCATCGCTGAAAGGCCAGCAAGGGCTCAGGACCGTGACCAGAATGAGCTTGCCGACCAGCCGGTTCGCAACCTGGGCGATATACGGAAGGCGACCTCGCTCATGTGTCGCGTCCCGGCTTCGAGTCATGGATGCGCACCGCAAAATCCCGCATCGCCTCGAGCTGTTCCCCGCCGAGCCGAACCTTGACCCCTCCCACCTCCAGCGCGACGGCGTCGCCATGCACGATGCGGAGGAAATCCGCCAGCGGCAGGGCGAACGTCAGCGTGTGCTCGTTCACGAAGGTGCGCTGCCTGACGCGGGACGCCGTCGCGGGCGCCGAGAGCGGCTCCACGCCGCTCGCCGTGAGCGTCAGGACGTTGGTGGCGGTGTACTGCGGGGATTTCGTCTGGAACTCGACCAGGATGACGTCCGGCCAGCTCCCGGCCGCAAGCGAATCCGGCCGCACCGCCGCCAGCACCACCCGGGGACGCTGCATCCATAGCAGGTACCGGCCCTTGTCGATCACCATGCTGGTGGTGACCGTGGCCGCCAGCGAGGCCCGCCTGGTCTCGATCAGCCGCCCATGCCGGTACGCGCGCGGGCTCGGCCAGGCCAGCGTGTCGGCCACGGGCGCTGTCGGAGTATACCCGCGGGCTGCGACAGGCACGGCCGTGGCGGCCCCGGAGAGGAGGAGCGTGCAGACGAGTGCAGTGCGCATGATTCTCCCGGCCGGCGGGGGCGCCAGCGTGCGAGTCAGGACTGGATGATCGGGTGGACTGCTCTCAACGTACGGATCGGCGTGGTGGGGCGCTACTGTGGGAAGTACTAGTGTGGCAAAAAGAGGACAGGTCCGCTAGCCCAGGACCCAACCCTCACCGCCTTGTCACGGTCCCGCCATCCATCAGCGACGGTCAGTCCATCGAGCGACGTTATCGTGGACCACCTCCCACGCCGAGCGCTCCGATGACTTCCGTCGACCTTGGGCCCGCCCCGCTGCAGGCTGAGCCGAATGTGACCCCGATGATCGACCTGCTGCTGGTGATGCTGATCATCTACATGCTCGCGCTGGTGCCCCGGCAAGCCATCACCGCAACCCTCCCTGCCCCGGCCCCCGAAGCGCTCGCCCGGCCGGGCGGCGACACGCAGATCGTCCTGGACCTCACGGCCGACGGTGGCTACGCGCTCAACAGCCAGCCGGTACCTGCCGCGATGCTCGCATCCACCCTGCGGAGCGTGTACGCCGGACGCCCGGCAATGCTGCTCTTTCGTCCGCGTCTCGGCCGACCGGTCCTACCAGGACGTGATCTCGGCGATGGATGAAGCCCGGGTCGCGGGGGTGCAGGTCCTCGCGTTGGTGCCTCGTGACGAGGCCCCGGTCATGGCTGCTCGCCTTGGATACTAGGGCTAATTGCCCGTGCGACGCGTCGAGGCACTTTTCAGAGCTGCCTCAGGAGAAGGCGACCACGGTGAGTTTCCTCCTGCGACTCATGGCACCATCACTCCCGCTCGCTTCGCGACTTCGAGCGCGAGCATACGGAAGTCGCGGTAGCAGTCCTGCACTGCCTGAGCGTGACCGCCGATCGCCCCGTCCGCTGGCTTAAGTAAGAACATTGGCTTGCGGGCTTCCTGTGCGAGGGGCATCAAACTCCGGTAGTGCTTTAGGGTGGCCAAGCAATAGGGATCCCGGTCGATGGTGATCCCTCCCTGGGGATCTTGCTCCCCAAGCACGGCCTCGCGGTAGACCGATGGGATCCGGGCCATCCATCTCGCGTAGGCCTTCACCGGTCGATCGAGACGAACGGCATGCTGCATCACGATATACCCGAGCGGCTCCATCCGGCCCTCTGGCAACTCTAACCCGTTGGGGCGCTTCTTCAGTCGCTCGCCCCATTCGCCTCGCCATCTTCGCAAACGTGGTCCGAGGTTCTGGAGCCCCTTGAGCGAGAACAGATCCGGAGCGAGGGGAATGGCCACGTGATCGGTTGCGATCAGCGCTGCGCGGTTCACGGCGCCTAGGTTCGGACCCACGTCAATAAGGACGATGTCTGCAGAACGGATCTCCGAGGCGCGAGCGACGATCTGATGAAAAGCGCCGATCACGCGGAACGCGCGGGCCTTGCCCTCGAGGCAGTACGGCCACTGCTGGCTCAGCTCGTCCTCGAATCCCGACAGTGCGAGGTCGCCGGCCACAAGCCCGATACCCCCAATGTCCTCGATGTGCGGATCGGCGATTCCGCCTTCGCCTTCCAGAAGCGGAAGCAATGGCCCGAGAATGGTCTTGCCCGACATCCCGTTCGGCCATAGCAA
>JBAUGL010000109.1:0-4087 GCA_049679665.1 Pyrinomonadaceae bacterium
GGCATACCCCGAGCTCGAGGTGCAGCGTGGATTTATCGGCAAGATGGTTCAGCTCGAGGAGGAGCGGTTTGGGAATACGCTGACTGTCGGCCTCGGAAAACTAAACGAACTCCAAATCTCTCGAGACGACGGCTTTTTTCAGAATATCGCAAAGCTATATGACACATACGGGACACCAAGAGACTTGATCCGCGTTTTTCTCGAAGAAAAAGGGGTCGAATTTGAAGAAGAAGAATTCAACGATAAATTCGACTCGGCACTTCAGATGTTGCAGCAGCAAGGCGGTATCGGCAAGACGGAACGCAAAGCACAGATCAGTCCGATTTACACAGAGCTGCATGAAAGTGTCGGTGACAGTAAATTCCACGGCTACGATGCCACTCACGTTGACGATGTCAAAGTCGCCGCTCTGGTCAAAGACGACAAGCGCGTCGATGAATTGAAGGAAGGCGATGAGGGTTTAGTTGTACTTAGCGACACGCCGTTTTATGCCGAGGCTGGCGGGCAGGTCGGGGACACTGGAACCGCCCACGCTACCGCAGACGGTTCTGATATGCGTACGGACGTCGTCGATACGTTCTCACCTATCTCGGGATTGATCATTCACAAAGTTGCGGTCGGTAAAGGATCGATCAAGGTCGGCGATAAGGTTACAGCGACGGTCGATGTTCAAAAGCGTGATGCTACGAGGCGGAATCATACAGCTACACATCTTGTTCATGCGGCGCTTCGCGAGGTTCTTGGGACGCATGTCAAGCAGGCTGGTTCGGTCGTCGCTCCAAATTATCTACGGTTCGATTTTACACATTACCAACGGCTGACGGACGCTGAGATCACGGAGATCGAAGACCTGGTCAACCGGTATATTCTCGAAAATCAACCCGTGAATACGAATGTGATGGCCATCGAAGAGGCAATGCACAGTGGCGCGATGGCCCTTTTTGGCGAGAAGTATGGCGCGGATGTGCGCGTACTAAGCGTCGGAGACGGTAAATTTTCCACAGAACTTTGCGGCGGCACTCACGTACGAGCGACCGGCGACATCGGCAGCTTCAAGATCACTTCGGATGAAGCGATCGCCTCGGGCGTACGGAGAATTCGGGCAATTACCGGCTTCGATGCATTCGAGCGTTTTCGTGAAGATGAAAGACTTATCGACCGGAGCCTTGCGGCTTTGAAAACCCAACGAGACAATCTTCCTGCGGCGATCGAAAAGCTCCAACAGGAAGTAAAACTCACACGAAAAGAGATCGACGACCTGAGGCTGAAGATAGCTACCGGTGCCGGAGATGCTTCCACAAATGGAGACGAACCGAAACTCATCGCCGGCGTAAGGGTGATCGGCAAGATTGTTGAAGGTATTGACGGAAACGGGGCGCGGCAGCTTTCCAATACCTTACTAAACCGGCTCAATTCCGGCGTGGTCGTGCTAGGCCGTAAAGACGAAGGAAAGGCCAGTATCATTGTCCGCGTTTCAAGCGACCTAACCAACAGAGTTAAAGCCGGAAATGTTATTAAGGAAATTGTCGCGATCGTCGGCGGACGCGGCGGCGGCAAGCCTGATATGGCCGAAGGCGGAGGCAACGAACCAGATAAATTGGGCGAGGCGATCGACGCGAGTTATAAAGTAATTGAATCCTTTCTAAATTCCTGAGGCGTTCGGATTCAGATCTATGGTGAGCAATGCTCGCTGACAAACGCACGCACGCCTTCTATCAATCGTTCGACATCATTGGCGGTCGTATAAACGGAGCAGCCGGCCCTAACTAGCCCTTGTTTCTCGATTCCGAGTCTTTTAACCACAGTTGAGGCGTAAAAATTGCCATGCGAAACGAAAACTCCGTTTTCAGCAAGCGCCTTGCTGACATCCCTTGACGGATGACCGTCAACAGTGAATGATACGAGCGATGTGCGCCTCGCGTCGATGCCGGGCCCGTAAATGCGAACACCTTCTATCCCCGACAGGCCATTCCACGCAACCGTCATTAACGCCTTGTCGCGAAGGTGGATCTCGTCGAAGGCGTTGGCGAGGCAAGCTCGTCGCGATGTGCCATTTCCGAGTGAAGCGATGAAGTCCACAGCGGCTCCGGCTCCGACGATCCCTTCGTGGTTCAACGTGCCGGTTTCGACGCGTTCGGGTGAATTGTTCGGAGCGGGCTGCAGCTTTGGGAAGTCCATCGATTCGAGAAGCGATCTTCGCCCGTAAAGAATTCCAAGGTGGGGCCCGTAAAACTTGTATGAGGAACAAGCGAGAAAGTCGCAGCCGATCGCTTTTACATCGATAAGAGCGTGCGGGGCAAAATGGACAGCGTCCACGAAACTTAAGATTCCCGATTCGCGTGCCAGTGTGCAGACAGCGGTAACGTCGTTGATCGTACCGATCGCATTCGACGCGGCTCCGATGGCGATAAGCTTTGTTCGCTTGTTTACCAATGCGGGCAGATCACCGATCTCCAGCTGGCCAGTTTCTATATCCATCGGCAGAACGCGGATGATAACGCCGCGATCTGTCTCAAGTGAGCGCCATGTGTCGACATTGGCGTGATGGTCGAGTTCGGTGACGACTATCTCATCTCCTTCGCTGAAACCACGGCCGAGGGCGTGAGCCAAGTGAAAAGTGAGCGAGGACATGTTTTGACCAAAAACGATCTCGTCGGGCGAGGCGTTCATAAAATCAGCAAATGCAGCCCTTGCCTCTTCGATCAACGCGTCGGTTTCGTCGCTGGTTGGGTAACCCCAGTGGGTATTTGCGTTGTGGTTGTAAAGGTAATCGCTCATCGCTTCGACAACGGAACGCGGAACCTGTGTTCCGCCCGGGCCGTCGAAATAGGCTACGGATTGACCGTTATGGGTGCGTTCGAGGGCTGGAAACTCTGCTCGAATGTCTTGGATCTTATTAATTAGCGGCTGCATAAGAAACACTTTATGCGAAACGCGGGATCGGAGAAAGTACACGGGGCTACAGCCGACTAAAGTCCGCTCATGCGGAAGCCGACAAAGGGTTGTGGCTCCCTGCCGGAGAGATCGATTCGTTGATCATGATCTCTCCTTCCTCCGGTACTTTTACCTTTTTGTTTGCTGTCACAAGTACGACCGAGACTACGACAATGAATGTGCCGATGATCATTTGACCGGTCAATGACTCGCCCGCAATCGTCCAACCGAGAAGAACTGCGATTACAGGATTTACGTACGCATATGTGGCAACCATTGACGGTTGCGCGTTTTTCAGAAGCCAACTATAGGCCGTAAATCCGATAAGCGATCCAAAGATGATCAAGTAGACGAAAGCAAATACCGAGCTTGATGAAACAGCGGACGGATCAAAGGTGGACAATTCGTCGCGTACAAGTCCGACGATCAACAATGAAACGCTGCCTGAAAGCATCTGCATTCCGGCCGTCATGGCCGATGACTTGGGAACCGATGAACGAAGGCCGTATATGGAACCTGCCGCCCATGATATTGCCCCGCCTATCACGGCGAAGACACCGATCCACTGCCCTGTGTCGCCGGTTGATGCATCGGACGAGCCGCGTCCGCTGATCAATAACGATACCCCGGCAAAGCCGATCAGCAATCCGAGAGCAACCTTCCAATTTGGCCGTCCGCTCTTTAGCCACTGCCAGCTCAGCACAACGATCCAAAGCGGTTCGGTAGCAACCAGAAGGGCGGTCATGCTTGATGAAATGTAATGCTGAGCGAGTACTACGCCGCCGTTTCCGCCGAGCAGAAGCAAGGTTCCGACAATAAAACTGGTCCGCCAGTGTGCAAGCGTCGGTTTTTCGTAATCTTTAGAAAACCTCGACCAGAGGTAAAGCAGTGAGCCGGCAAACGCGAAGCGCGTTCCGGCCATTAAAAACGGCGGAAGCGTCTGGATCGCGTATTTGATTCCCAGATACGTCGAGCCCCAAAAGATATAGACCGCCGCAAACGCCGTAATCAGGAATATTAAATTTCGCTTGTTATCTGCCTTTACCTGTTCCATTGCCCAAGACCCCTCGGTTTCATTTCTTCTTACCGCGTCCTTTCAGCGCGGTATTTGTGCATCGATTCAACGGCAGAGCCGTCGTGTGTTTTACGGTTT